>JANPAK010000431.1:0-4969 GCA_031429925.1 Variovorax sp. | reverse complement strand
ACCGGGCTGGGCGCGGCGCTGGGTGATCAGGCCTTGGAGATAGGCTTTGAATTCGACCACGCTGCGGTGACCCAAGGCTTCTTGCTCGGCGCTGAGTTTGGGTTCTAAGGCGCCCAAAATCGCCAGACTCCAGCCGCGCAGTGGACCGCGCTGGGTATGTGGGATGTCAAGTAGATTGCCGATGACCTCTACGGGAATAGCGCTGGCGAAGTCTTCAATCAGGTCGCCGCCGCCTTTTTCCTCGATGCGATCGAGCAGGTGATCGACGAGTTGGATCAAGCCGCCTTCCATTTTGGCAATCGCGCGCCGAGTGAGTGCGCCCATGATGATTTTTCGCACGCGGGTGTGCAGCGGTGGGTCGTTGAAGACGAGACTACTTGTGTGGTGTTCATGCAGGGGGCTGCCCGCGCCGTACTTGGGTGTGAACTCGGCTTGTTTGTCGGAGCTAAAAAGCTGCGCGTCTTTGTAAACCGTGACCAGATCGGCATGGCGCGTGAGAAACAAGCTGCCATCGGGCATGCGGCGAATCGGCTCTTGCTCGCGCAGCCAGTCGTAGACGGGGTAGGGGTTGGCGTAAAAGTCAGCAGGAAGATCGCGCAAATCGAGGCGCTGTGCTATCTCGGCAGCGCGCTCATCTGAGAGGTGCGGTGTGATCATTTCCTCTCTTTTGTGAATAAAAAAGGCTTGTTGTCCTCATCATATGAGCGCAACGTGCTATTCATTTCGTAGTGGCTCACGTGGTAGGAGTGATGATCAATGGCTTGGCAAGGCTGGTAATGAGCTCTTGCATGGCGCGCTGCGTGAGTGTGGTCGGACGCTGGGCGCTGATCGCCAGGCTCAGGCGGCTCTGCAAGCCCTCAATCGGGCGAATCTCGAAGCGCTGCATGGCCGACGCACTGATGACCGCGCTTTGCGGCAGGACAGCATGGCCTAGGCCATCGGCCACCAGTTCCAGAATCGCCGCTACGCCATCGATTTCCAGCGCGATGGTTGGACGCAAGCCCAGTGCGCCCAACTCCGCTTCAACCAAGTTGCGCAGGGCATTGGGCTTGGTGGGAATGATCAGGGGCAGGGTGGCCAGCTCTACCAGCGGCAGTTTGTCGGGGTGCGCTGCCTTGGACTTTTTCTGCGTCGCTGTGCCTTTGGCTGCGGGTGTCACGAGGTAGACCGCCTCATCCAGAAGCGGCGTGAGCTCAACCTCGGCCGAAGGTTTTGCGCCATAGAGCAGGGCGATGTCTAGGCGCCCGTTGACCAAGGATTCCTGCATCGCGACCGATAAACCTTCACTTAAGGAAATCGTCGCTTCCGGCATGCGAATGCGAAACTCACGAGTCAGTGGCACGGCCAACACCCGCGCGACACTGGTCGGCAAGCCGACGGCCACTCGGCCAGACAGGCCTCCACGCGCACGATTCAAATCCTCTTTTGCGCGGTGCACTTGATGCAAGATGCCTCGCCCGTGCTCGAGCAAGAGCGTGCCCGCCTCGGTGGGCAAGGCGCCACGCCCATTGCGAACCAGCAGGTTTTGTCGCAACTCAACCTCAAGCAAACGCACTTGCCTCGACAGGGCGGGCTGAGCGATTCGCAATTGCTGCGCAGCACGGGTGAAGCTGCCGAGCTCAGCGACGCGGACGAAATATTCAAGTTGACGCAAATCCATATAGGAAGCATAGCAATTGCACGCATTATTGGCATGGGGCAACTACTGATATTGCGGTATTCAATAACTGGTAGCGGGCAATGAGGCGGCGTGGGCGAGCATAAAACTGAAAAAATAGGAACCTCTACCCGCTCAAGCAATGAAACTCACAGGCATTTCCTCCATGGCCACGCGCCAAGTGTTGGCAGATATCTGCTTCGCTTACCTTCAGCAGAGTGGTATCAACGTGCAGATCGAATCGGTCGGTGGCGTGGACGCTGCCAAACGCGTGGCTGCCGGGGAAGTCTTTGAACTGGTGATTTTGGGCTCAGACGCAATTGACAAACTGATCGCTGCCGGCCATCTGCTCCCAGGAAGTCGGGTGGATTTGGTCAAATCGCCCATCGCGGTTGCTATGAAAAGAGGAGCATATTGCGCAGATATTTCCTCGGCGAGCAGCCTGAAAGACGCATTATTGAAGGCCAAAAGCGTGAGCTACTCCACCGGGCCGAGCGGCGTTTATCTCGCGCAGCTTTTTGAACAAATGGGCATCGCCGATCAAGTCAAAGCCAAGACCGTGGTGCCGCCGCCCGGCGTGCCAGTGGGTAGCTTAGTAGCCAAAGGTGAAGTGCAGTTAGGCTTTCAACAATTGTCTGAGTTAATCAATTTTCCGGGCATCACGATATTGGGCAACTTGCCCGATGATGTGGCCTACATCACCACTTTCAGCGCTGGAGTTCCTGCAAATGCGAGCGTAGACGCTCAGCGCGCTGTCGAGCAGTTCTTGGCATTCGCTAACGCACCTCAAGCCATTTCAATCAAACAATCTCAAGGGATGAATCCGGCATGAACAAACCGCTGATCATTGACTGCCATGGTCACTACACCACCGCGCCGAAAGCGCTAGAGACGTGGCGCAACGCGCAGATCGCGGGCATCAAAGATGCGTCTGTGATGCCAAAAGTGGTAGACCTGCAGATCTCGGATGAAGATATCCAAGAAACGATTCTCGCCAACCAACTCAAGCTCATGAATGAGCGTGGTAACGACTTGACGCTTTTTTCGCCTCGCGCGAGCTTCATGGCGCACCACATCGGTGATTTCAATGTGTCCAGCACTTGGGCGGCGATTTGCAATGAGCTGTGCTACCGGGTCTCGACCCTGTTCCCCGACAGCTTTGTCCCCGTAGCGATGCTGCCGCAATCGCCAGGCGTTGACCCGAAGACCTGTATCCCTGAGCTTGAGAAATGCGTTAAAGAATATGGCGCAGTCGGGATCAATTTGAATCCAGACCCCAGCGGGGGCCATTGGACATCACCGCCCTTGACTGATAAACACTGGTATCCGATCTACGAAAAAATGGTCGAATACGATCTGCCGGCCATGATCCATGTGAGCACGAGCTGCAATGCTTGTTTTCATACGACTGGCGCGCACTATCTGAACGCCGACACCACGGCCTTCATGCAATGCCTGAGCGGCGATCTATTCAAAGACTTCCCGACGCTGAAATTCCTCATCCCCCACGGCGGCGGCGCCGTGCCCTATCACTGGGGGCGTTTTCGGGGGCTCGCGCAGGAGATGAAAAAGCCGCTTCTGGAAGAGCACTTGCTGAACAACATCTTTTTTGACACCTGCGTCTACCACCAGCCGGGGATTGATTTGCTCAATAAGGTGATTCCGGTGAAGAACGTGCTCTTTGCCAGCGAGATGATCGGCGCCGTGCGCGGTATCGACCCGCAAACCGGGCATTACTACGACGATACGAAGCGCTATATTGACAACTCGACGCAATTGAGCGACGCCGACAAAGCGGCGATTTTCGAAGGCAACACGCGTCGCGTGTTTTCTCGCCTTGATACGCGCCTTAAGAAACAAGGAAAGTGATCATGTTTGAACTTGGTGTGGTTTATCGCAACATCACTCGCGCAGACCGCGCTGCCACCGATGCGCTGGCAGCTCTTGGCAGCGCGACCGTGCACGAAGCTATGGGCCGGGTGGGCCTGATGAAGCCCTACATGCACCCGATCTACAGCGGCGCGCAGGTCAGCGGCACGGCCGTCACGGTGCTCCTGCATCCCGGCGACAACTGGATGATGCACGTCGTCGCCGAGCAAATCCAAGCCGGTGATATCGTGGTCGCAGCGATCACGGCCGAATGCACTGATGGCTACTTTGGCGATCTGCTCGCCACCAGTTTTCAAGCGCGTGGCGCGCGCGGCTTGATCATCGATGCCGGTGTACGCGATGTGAAAACGCTCAAAGAAATGAATTTCCCGGTTTGGAGCAAAGCCATCAGCAGCAAAGGCACGATCAAAGCCACGCTGGGCTCGGTGAATATTCCCGTGGTGTGCGCTGGTATGAGTGTGCAGCCAGGCGATGCGGTGGTCGCTGATGATGATGGTGTGGTCGTTGTACCCAAAGCGATGGTGCAGAAAACACTGGAAGCTGCGCGAGCCCGAGAGGCCAATGAAGGCGAAAAGCGTAATAAGCTCGCAAGTGGCATTCTCGGCCTCGATATGTACAACATGCGCCCCGCTTTGGAAAAAGCCGGCCTTCGGTATGTGGAGTAATGCATGAGCAAAATCGCAAGCGGTGATTTCACCAAAACAGCAGGCTGGCTAGATTGGTACGACGGTCCGACCAAGCCGCGCTTCCAATTGCCCACAGGCGCCGTCGATGCGCATTGCCACGTCTTTGGCCCTGGGGCGCTGTTTCCCTATGCGTCGGAGCGCAAATACACGCCTTGCGATGCCTCTAAAGAGCAGCTTTTTTCGCTGCGCGATCATCTCGGATTCAGTCGCAATGTGATTGTGCAAGCCACTTGCCATGGCGCGGACAATCGCGCGATGGCGGATGCCTGCCGAGCCGCTGGCGGAAATGCACGTGGCGTGGCCACCGTGAAGCGCAGTGTGACGGATCAGGAGCTGCAAGACTTGCATGCTGCGGGTGTACGTGGAGTGCGGTTTAATTTTGTTAAACGCCTCGTGGATTTCACCCCCAAAGAGGAGTTGTTGGAAATTGCCAACCGTATCAAGCCGCTCGGCTGGCATGTGGTGATTTATTTTGAAGCCGTGGATTTGCCAGAGCTGTGGGATTTCTTTACGGCGCTTCCCACCACGGTTGTCGTTGACCATATGGGGCGACCTGATGTGAGCAAACCGGTGGATGGGCCAGAATTCGCGCTGTTCATGACATTCATGCGCGAGCACGAGAATGTGTGGTGCAAGGTCAGTTGCCCGGAGCGTTTGAGCGTCAATGGCCCAAAAGCTATCCATGGCGAGCAAATCGCTTATCAAGATGTTATTCCTTTCGCGCGACAAGTGGTTG
>JANPAK010000430.1:0-2306 GCA_031429925.1 Variovorax sp. | reverse complement strand
CCCAAGCCAATTTCATTGGACACGATGACCACGGGCCCAGAAGCCTGTGACAAAATTCGATGCAAAGTCGCTACATTTTTCATAGCATATTGCGCACGATCCAAAAGGGATACAGCAAGATTTGTCTCAAACACTGGCGGTTCAGAAGGCATCAGCAGATTCGTCAACCACATCGTCGCGCAGTCAATCACCACCAAGGTTTGCGCATCTGACGCAGATCGCAAGGCAGCCCCAAGCTCGCGAGGCTCTTCAATGCTACGCAGCTGAGGCAAACGAAGCTCTCGATCCACCTGATGCCTTGCGATCCGCTGGCGCATCTCCTCATCATGCGCCAATCCTGTTGCAATCAACACCGCGCGATGCGATACCGATTGCGCCAGCCAAGCACGCGCCCGATCCTCGGCCAAGCGGCTTTTGCCACTTCTTTGACCGCCGAGGATGAGTTCGCGCATGGGTGGAGTTTAGAAGCTGTAACGCGCCTTGAGCTTCAAGCTGCGCGCGGTTTCCGGATACACATTAGTTGCCGAGCAGGTGGCATTCGTGAAGCCCCAGCCAAAGGTTTGGCTGTTCAAGAGGTTGTCCACACCGGCGCTCAAACTCCAGCCAGCGCCTGCCGGACTGAAAGCGTAGTTCAGATCCAAAGTCGTCCGCGCTGATGCGCGGCGCGCGCAGGCATTGCTCCAATCATTGCCCAGGATGGCCTCGCCGCGATGGTTGAGCGTCGCCTCAAGGCGATGCGCCACCGAAGGTGACCAAGCCAATCGCATCTGTGCACTGTTTTCCGCCACATGGGGCGGGCGCTTGCCCGTGTAGGCGCCGGCGCTGAAGCGTGCGCGGATTTTCTGCCAACTGCCCGCCAAACGCCATGTGGGGTTGAGCTGCAACTGGCCTTCCAGTTCCAGGCCTGAACGGCGCACGGGATCGAGGTTCACATTGGAAAATGAATTGTTGTCGTAGGCGATTTCGTCTTGCGTGGACTGGCGAAACGCCCGCAGGGCAAAGCTGCCGCGATGCTGCGTGTGGCGCAGGCCCAGCTCAGTGTCGCGTGCGGTTTGCGGTTTGAGCGGCGTGAGCAAAAAGCGGTTTTCATCCACATTGGCAATGCGATAGCTTTTGGCGGCGCGGCCATACACATCCCAACCCCTCGCCACCGTTTGGTTCAAACCCAACTCCCAGGCCTTGAGCGGCGCGTTGGTTTGGTAGCTAACGGTTGCAAGGCTGTCATCAAAACGCTGTGCAATGCGCTCCGAGCGTGCGCCAAGGACGAGACGCGTCGCCGTCGGCAACAGCACATCAAAGCGCGCAAAGCCCGCGCGATTGTTTTGCTTGGCGGTTTCTGCATTGGCTGCGAAGCCGGAATACGCCACATCGTTTTGGTAACTCCAGCTTTGACGATCCGAGCCGAGCAGCGCTGTGACTGCAGCGCCGCCCAGTTCACCCGTGTATTGCAGGCGCGGCGATGCTTGCGTGCCTTGGCTTGCGCTGGCCGTGTCCTGCGTGCCGCCTGCGCCGTAGTCGTTGAACATTTTTGCCGAGCGATCGCGATGCGCCAAATCCAAGCTGGCGAGCCAGCCGCTGCTTCGGTATTGCAGCGCCACGCTGGCGCGGTCTTCGCGGCGGGAGGCGTGATCCAGCGGCGTCTTGGTTTGCTTGGGATTGATGTCTGCCTGAGCAATAGGCAAAGCGCCGGGCAAGCGCGATCCGACGCTACTACCGGAAAATTCCAAGCGAGCCTTCAGCCCTTGCGCACCACCGGCTTCCATGCCCAAGTTGAGGCTGTCATTGCGCTGGCCGCTGTTGTCGCGGTAACCGTCCGTGTTGAAATTACGAATCTGCGCGAAAAAACGCGCGTTTTCCGCGCCCACATCCAAGTTTACGCTGGCGTCTCGGGTGCCAAAGCTCTCTAGGCTGAGTTGCGCAGAGCCAGTCAAACCCTTGGGCGCGCCGCTTTTGGTGATCACATGGATCACGCCCGCTGTAGCGCCCTCGCCCCAAGCGACCGACGCGCCGCCGCGCACGATCTCGATGCGCTCGATACGGTCCGCGCCGATGGCCGAAAGCCGGGCACTGGCCAACTCATTTTCTGAAATGCGAATGCCGTCAATCACCACCACCATATTGTTGGCGGCGGAATCACCGAAGCCTCGCAAATCCAGCGACGCCTCGCGGCCACCGAGCAAATCACCGCGACTGCCTACACCACCTAAGCGGCGCACAGCCTCATTGGCGTCCAGCGCGCCCGATGAACGGATATCGCCTCCAAGAATGACGCTGGCGCCAACCGGCGCAGTCTGCAGCAGCTGCTC
>JANPAK010000429.1:0-2175 GCA_031429925.1 Variovorax sp. | reverse complement strand
GAGCAACTTGCGGAACATCTCCACGCCGGTGCAGATGGTCTATAGGGTGGCAGCGATGCCGACGATCTCGATTTCTACGCCGACCTTGATGATGCCGAGCTCAATGCGCCCGGTGACCACCGTGCCGCGACCGGAGATGCTGAAGACGTCTTCAACCGGCATCAGGAAGGCGCCGTCGATGGCGCGCTCAGGCTGCGGGATGTAGGTGTCCAGGGCGTCGGCCAGTTTCATGATGGCTTGTTCGCCCAGTTCGCCCTTGTCGCCTTCCATCGCCAGCTTGGCGCTGCCGTGGATGATGGGGGTGGCGTCACCGGGGAAGTCGTATTTGTCGAGCAGTTCGCGCACTTCCATTTCGACCAGCTCGAGCAACTCGGCGTCGTCGACCATGTCGCACTTGTTCAGGAAGACGATGATGTAAGGCACGCCCACTTGGCGCGCCAGCAAGATATGTTCACGGGTCTGGGGCATGGGGCCGTCGGCGGCCGAGCACACCAGGATGGCGCCGTCCATTTGCGCCGCGCCGGTGATCATGTTCTTCACATAGTCGGCGTGGCCCGGGCAGTCAACGTGGGCGTAGTGGCGGTTGGCCGTCTCGTATTCGACGTGGGCGGTGTTGATGGTGATGCCGCGCGCTTTCTCTTCCGGCGCTGCGTCGATCTGGTCATAGGCCTTGGCCTCGCCACCGAACTTGGCTGCCAGCACCGAGGTGATCGCCGCGGTCAGCGTGGTCTTGCCGTGGTCAACGTGACCGATCGTGCCCACGTTCACGTGCGGCTTGGTGCGTTCGAATTTACCTTTTGCCATTTCAATTTCTCCAAAAAAAGAGCGTTGCCAGTGCGAGGTTTAAGGTTTCCGCCTGATCGTTTGTTCGCCTGCCACTGGCAGCAGGCGCCGACCCGACGAAGACCGGCTAAAACTTACTTTCCACGCGCCGTGATGATGGCGTCGGCCACGTTCTTTGGCGCTTCGCTGTAGTGCTTGAATTCCATCGTGTAGGTCGCACGACCTTGGCTCATGGAACGCAGCGTGGTGCTGTAGCCGAACATTTCCGACAGCGGGACTTCGGCCTTGATGACCTTGCCGCCACCAGGCATGTCGTCCATGCCTTGCACCATGCCACGACGTGACGACAAGTCGCCCATCACGCCACCGGCGTAGTCTTCCGGCGTCTCAACTTCCACGGCCATCATCGGCTCGAGAATCACCGGCTGGGCCTTGCGGCAACCGTCCTTGAAGCCGATCGAAGCCGCCATCTTGAAGGCGTTTTCGTTCGAGTCGACCTCGTGGTACGAACCGAAGGTCAAAGTCACCTTGACGTCGACCACCGGATAACCGGCCAGCACCCCATTGGGCAAGGTGTCTTCCACGCCCTTGCGCACCGCTGGGATGAATTCGCGCGGCACCACACCGCCCTTGATGGCGTCAACAAACTCGAAGCCTTTACCTGGTTCTTGCGGTTCGATCTTCAAAACCACATGGCCGTATTGGCCCTTGCCGCCCGATTGGCGGACAAACTTGCCTTCGATGTCCGACACTGCCTTGCGGATGGTCTCGCGGTAAGCCACTTGCGGCTTGCCGACGTTGGCTTCAACACCGAACTCGCGCTTCATGCGGTCGACGATGATTTCCAGGTGCAGCTCGCCCATGCCGGAAATGATGGTCTGGCCACTTTCTTCGTCAGTCTTGACGCGGAAGGAAGGGTCTTCCTGGGCCAGGCGGCCCAGAGCGATGCCCATGCGTTCCTGGTCGGCCTTGGTCTTGGGTTCGACGGCCTGGCTGATCACCGGCTCGGGGAAAATCATCTTTTCCAGCGTGATGATCGAAGTCGGGTCGCACAGCGTCTCACCTGTGGTCACGTCTTTCAGGCCCACGCAGGCGGCAATGTCGCCAGCCAGAATTTCCTTGATTTCCTCGCGCTGGTTGGCGTGCATCTGCAAGATGCGGCCGATGCGTTCTTTCTTGCCACGGATCGGGTTGTAGACCGAGTCGCCTGACTTCAGCACGCCAGAGTACACGCGCACGAAAGTGAGCTGGCCGACGTAGGGGTCGGTCATCAGCTTGAAGGCCAGTGCAGCGAACTTTTCGCTGTCGTCAGCGCGACGCTCGGTGGGCTTCTCGTCGTCGTCCAGGCCAGGCACCGGCGGGATATCGACCGGTGAAGGCATGAAGTCGATC
>JANPAK010000428.1:0-2001 GCA_031429925.1 Variovorax sp. | reverse complement strand
CGGGTATCGAGCAGCTCAGCATGGCCAATCAGATCATCAAACTTCTTGATGCCCAGCTGCGCCATAATGCCGCGCACTTCCTCTGCCACGAAGAAGAAATAATTCACCACGTGCTCAGGCTTGCCTTGAAATTTAGCACGCAGCGCCGGATCTTGCGTGGCCACGCCCACGGGACAGGTATTCAGATGGCATTTGCGCATCATGATGCAGCCTTCGACCACCAGTGGTGCGGTGGCAAAGCCCATTTCATCAGCGCCGAGCAATGCGGCAATCACTACATCGCGGCCAGTTTTCATTTGGCCATCGGCTTGCACGCGAATGCGCCCGCGCAGGCGGTTGAGCACGAGGGTTTGCTGCGTTTCAGCCAAGCCCAGCTCCCACGGTGTGCCAGCGTGCTTGACGCTCGACAGAGGCGAAGCGCCCGTGCCGCCATCGTGCCCCGCGATCACCACATGATCGGCCTTGCACTTGGCTACGCCTGCGGCAATCGTGCCCACGCCGACTTCTGAAACCAGCTTCACAGAAATATCGGCTGCACTGTTGGCGTTTTTCAGATCGTGAATGAGTTGCGCCAAATCTTCGATCGAATAAATGTCGTGGTGCGGCGGCGGGCTGATGAGGCCAACACCAGGCACGCTGTAGCGCAGCGATCCAATATAGTCACTCACCTTACCGCCCGGCAGCTGGCCGCCTTCGCCAGGCTTAGCGCCCTGCGCCATCTTGATTTGAATTTGATCGGCAGAGACCAAATATTCCGCCGTCACGCCAAAGCGGCCCGAAGCCACTTGCTTGATCTTGCTGCGCAGGCTGTCACCCGCTTGCAGGGGAATATCGGCCACGATGCGGCCTTCGCCTAGGCTCGTGCCCACGCTGTCGCCCGCATAGATCACGGGGATAAAGCGCTTGCCTTTACCGTCCGCCTTGCCAGCATCCATCTCCGCGCGGTAGCGTAGCGGATCTTCGCCGCCTTCGCCGGTGTTGCTCTTGCCGCCGATGCGGTTCATCGCAATCGCGAGAGTCGTGTGAGCCTCGGTGGAGATGGAGCCGAGCGACATTGCGCCAGTGGCGAAGCGCTTGACGATTTCCTTCGCTGGCTCGACTTCATCAATCGAAATCGCCTTGCTCGCATCAATCTTGAATTCAAACAAGCCGCGCAAGGTGAGATGGCGCTTGGTTTGATCGTTGATGATCTGCGCGTATTCTTTATACGTCGCGGCGTTGTTTGCGCGGGTGGCGTGTTGCAGCTTGGCAATGGCATCCGGCGTCCACATATGGTCTTCGCCGCGCACGCGCCATGCATACTCGCCGCCTACTTCCAGCATGCCTTCAAGAATTGGGTCGCTGCCGAAAGCTGCTGCATGCACGCGAATAGATTCTTCCGCGATTTCAAACACGCCGATGCCGCCGATTTGGCTGGCTGTGCCGTAGAAGTATTTATCGACGAAAGCTTTATCTAGGCCCACTGCTTCGAAAACTTGTGAGCCGCAGTAGCTCATGTAGGTCGAGATGCCCATTTTGGACATCACTTTATTTAGACCCTTTCCCACGGCTTTCACAAAGTTGTACACCGCTTTGTCAGCGTCCACGTCTTTTGTATGTTTGGTGAGCTCGATCACCGTCTCTAGCGCGAGGTATGGATGAATCGCTTCAGCGCCATAGCCTGCGAGCAGGGCGAAATGGTGTGTCTCTCTTGCGCTGCCTGTCTCGACCACGAGGCCCGAGTTGCAGCGCTGACCTGCGCGAACTAGGTGCTGGTGAATCGACGATGTCGCGAGCAAGGCGGACACAGGCACGCGCGAGCTATCCATCGCGCGGTCGCTCACGATGAGGATGTTGTGGCCGCTCTTAATTGCGTCCACGGCTTCGGCGTTGAGCGAAGCGAGCTTTGCCTCCACGCCTTCGCGGCCCCATGCTGCAGGGTAAGTGATATCAAGCGTGTAGCTCTTAAACTTGCCGCGCGAGTGCTGGGCAATATCGCGAATCTTTGCCATATCAGCAAAG
>JANPAK010000427.1:0-4744 GCA_031429925.1 Variovorax sp. | reverse complement strand
CAAGCTCGTAGCTCGCGAGCTTCGGCTTCGACGGCTTGCATGAGCTGCTGCGCTACGCCTTGGCTGCGCCAATCGCTGTGGACGACGATGTCGTGGATGTTGATCAGGGGCTTGGCTTTGAATGTGCTGTAGCCCTCGAAGCAGTTGGCCAGGCCTGCGGCTTGCTCGCCTTGCGCTGTTTGCGCCCATGCGATGAAGCTGAAAGCGAAGGGGCGGGCAGCGAGGTCGTCGCACAGGCGCGCGAGCACCTCGGGTGCAATCGCTGCGCCGCCGCACATCGGGTCGCGGGCGTAGTGGTCGAGCAAGGTGGTGAGTGCGGCGCGATCTTCTGTCTTTTGGTAATCGACGCGGCGTGTGGTGAACTGAACGGCTGTCAAACGTAGTCGCTCACGGGGATGCAGCTACAAGCCAAGTTGCGGTCGCCATAGACGTTGTCTAGTCTGCCCACAGGTGCCCAGTATTTGCTGTGGTTCTTCGCATTCAAAGTGGCGCTGGCCACAGACCTTGGGTAAGCATGTTTCCACTCATCGCTGCTCACGGTCTGAGCCGTGTGTGGGGCATTTTTGAGGGGATTGTCGTCTTGCGGCCAAGTGCCGGCTTCAATCTGTTTGATTTCGGCGCGGATGGCGATCATGGCATTGATGAAGCGGTCGATCTCGGCGAGGTCTTCGCTCTCTGTGGGTTCAACCATGAGTGTGCCGGCGACGGGGAAGCTCAACGTTGGCGCATGGAAGCCGTAGTCGATGAGGCGCTTGGCCACGTCCTCCGCGGTCACGCCACAGCTTTCCTTGATCGGGCGCAGATCCAAAATGCATTCGTGCGCAACGTGGCCTTGCTCGCTCGCGTAAAGCGTGGGGAAATGACCTTTGAGGCGCGCGCTGATGTAGTTGGCGCTGAGGATAGAGATTTCTGTAGCGGCCTTAAGACCCTCTGCACCCATCATGCGGCAATACATCCAGCTAATGGGCAGCACGGCGGCATTGCCCAGCGGCGCGGCCGATACGGCACCCACGCTCTGCGTCTTGATGCCGCCGATTTCATGGCCGGGCAAGAAGGGCACGAGATCTGCTACGACGCAAACTGGGCCAACGCCGGGGCCGCCGCCGCCGTGGGGGATGCAGAAGGTTTTGTGTAAATTCAGGTGGCTCACATCGCCGCCGAATTCACCCGGAGCAGCCACGCCGACCAGTGCATTCATGTTCGCGCCATCCACATAGACGCGACCGCCATGCTGGTGCACGAGGGCGCACAGCTCTTTAACGCTGGTTTCAAACACGCCATGCGTGCTTGGATAGGTGATCATCACGGCGGCAAGACTGTCGCTGTGCTGCTCGCATTTGGCTTTCATGTCAGCCATATCGACATTGCCTTGCGCATCGCAGGCCACGACAACGACTTGCATGCCGACCAACTGCGCGCTGGCAGGGTTCGTGCCGTGGGCACTGGCGGGAATCAAGCAAATCTTGCGATGACCTTGGCCGCGTGATTGCTGCCAAGCGTTGATCACGAGCAAGCCTGCGTATTCGCCCTGCGAGCCCGCATTGGGCTGCAAGCTGATGCCGCTGTAGCCGGTGGCTTGGCAGAGCCATTCGCACAATTGCTCATCCAGCAGCTTGTAGCCCTCGCGCTGGTTGGCAGGGCTAAAGGGGTGAATGTTGGCAAACTCGGGCCAGGTGATGGGGATCATCTCGCTGGTGGCGTTGAGCTTCATCGTGCAGGAGCCCAGCGGGATCATGGTGCGATCGAGCGCCAAATCTTTATCGCTTAAGCGCCGGATGTAGCGCAGCATGGCCGTCTCGCTGTGATGCGTGTTGAAGACGGGATGCGTGAGGTAGCTGCTGGTGCGTCGCAGATTCGTGGGGATCAGTGGCTCGATGCCTTTTTCAAATTGCGCGAATGACGGAATGCCCTTGCCATTCGCAAAGATGCTCCAGATGAGTTCTATATCGGCGCGAGCGGTGGTTTCATCTAGGCTAATGATCAGGTATTCATCCCATGCTTTTCTGAGGTTTGCGCCCATGGATACTGCGCGGGATGCTATCAAATCCGCAGCAGGTTGGCCGCCTTCGATGCGCACGCAGATCGTGTCAAACACACCTTGATCGCCATGGTGTGTGTTGCCAAAGCCAAGCGTTTCCAAGCCTTTGGCAAGAATCGCGGTGTAAGCCGCAACGCGCTGTGCGATGCGCTTCAAGCCACTGGGGCCATGATAGACCGCATACATGCTGGCGACGACGGCAGGCAGCACCTGAGCAGTGCAGATATTTGAAGTGGCTTTCTCGCGGCGGATGTGCTGTTCGCGGGTTTGCAGCGCAAGGCGATAAGCTGGGTTGCCATGCGAATCGACGCTGACGCCGACCAAGCGGCCGGGCATGGAACGCTTGAAATCGTCTTTGCACGAGAGGAAGGCCGCATGTGGGCCCCCATTGCACAGCGGCATACCAAAGCGCTGGGTATTGCCCACCACAATGTCTGCGCCCATCTCGCCGGGGGCTTTGAGCAAGGTGAGTGCGAGCAGGTCAGCACAAACAATGAAAGCGGCGCTCTTGCTATGAATCGTGGCGGCATCATCGCTCCAGTCATGCAGCCAACCGCTCGAAGCTGGGTATTGCGTCAGCGCGGCGAAGTAATCATCAGTGGCGAGCATGGCGCGCCATTCGTCGTCTGAATTTGCCAGCTTCACTTCCAAGCCCAGTGGTTTGGCGCGCGTTTGGATCACTTCAATGATTTGAGGATGCGTGTCGCCGGAAACCACGAAAGCATTGCCTTTGGCCTTTACGCTGCGCTTGGCCAGCGTCATGGCTTCGGCTGCGGCGGTGGCTTCGTCAAGCATGGAGGCGTTGGCCATGGGCATGCCGGTGAGGTCACACACCATGGTCTGGAAATTGATCAGCGCTTCCATGCGGCCTTGGCTGATCTCAGCTTGGTACGGCGTGTAAGCGGTGTACCAAGCGGGATTTTCCAAAATGTTGCGCAGGATCACGCCGGGCGTGTGGCAGCTCGAATAGCCTTGGCCGATGAAGTTTTTCATCAGTTTATTTTTGCTAGCGATGGCTTTCATTTCCGCGAGAGCCGCCGCCTCTGTGATGGGCGCGGGCAGCTTCATCGCATGGGCGCGTTTGATCGAATCCGGGACGATGGCCTCGATCAACGCACGGCGCGAAGCCGCACCAATCACGCTGAGCATATGCTGTTCATCAGCTTCCCAAGGGCCAATATGGCGCGCTTGGAATTCAGTGTGGTTTTCAAGTTCACTCAAGGGGGCGGCGGATTGCATCAACATAATTGTTTGCTCGGGTGCAAGATTTAAAAACAGACTTCCGGACGCGAAAGACGCGGAAGTTAAAGCGTCTTCAAGCGTTCTTTTCAAACGCCGTGTAAGTCGTCTCATCCATCAACGCAGTCAATTGACCTGCGTCAGAAAGTTTGACTTTGAAGAACCAACCCGTGCCGAGGGGATCGGTGTTCGCCAGGGCTGGATCAGAGCGCAAAGCTTCGTTGACTTCCGTCACGGTGCCGCTGACGGGCATGTACACATCTGCCGCAGCCTTCACGCTTTCAACCACGCCAGCGACATCTTTTTGTGCGTAGGCCTTGCCCACTTCTGGCAAATCCACAAACACCACATCGCCGAGCGCGTCTTGCGCATGGTGGGTGATGCCAACGATGGCGGTATCGCCATCGACGTTGAGCCATTCATGGTCTTCGGTGTATTTCATCGTCATGTCAGTTTCTCCTAATTAAATGGGGTCAGATCACAATTAAATTCGCTCAACCACGATAGTAGCGTTGCGGCACAAAGGGCATGGCACACACCTTCATGGCCACCGGCTTGCCGCGCACCATCGCATGAACCAAAGTGTCGGGTGCTGTGAAATCGATTGCGACATAGCCCATCGCAACCGGCTGGTTGATCGTCGGGCCGAGCAGGCCGCTGGTCACTTTGCCGATCGGTGCGCCATCCACACTGAACAGCTCCGTGCCATCGCGCACAGGAATGCGTTCTTGGGCGATCAGGCCAACCCTTTTCCTAGAGAGTTTTTGGCCTTCAGGCGGCGTATTCATTGCGCTGAATGCTAGCAATTGTGTAGCGCCTGGGAATCCACCCGCCCGCTCACCTCCTGCGCGGCGTGTTTTTTGGATAGACCAGAGCAGGGCAGCTTCTATCGGGTGGGTCGCCGCATCGATATCGTTGCCATACAAGCAAAGCCCAGCTTCTAAACGCAGCGAGTTGCGAGCGCCCAAGCCAATCGGTTTGACTTCGGGCTGAGCGAGCAGGGCGCGGGCAAAAACATCGGCTTGGTTGCCGGGCACAGAGATTTCAAAGCCGTCCTCGCCGGTGTAGCCGCTGCGGGTGATGAAAAGGCTCACACCTTGCCAGACGAAATCGCCGCCGGTCATGAAGACGAGTTTTTCGACGCCAGGGATCATGCGTGAGAGCGCCGTCACGGCTTGCGGGCCCTGCAGGGCGAGCAGGGCGTCTTGCTCGAGGTACATAAGTTTCACCGCCGGATGAAAAGCGGCCAAATGAGAGCGCATCCAAGCCAGATCGCCGTGCTCGCAAGCGCCATTGACGATGATGAAGATATGGTCACCGCGGTGGGTGAACATCAGATCATCAATGATGCCGCCGGTATCGTTGGTGAGAAACCCGTAGCGCTGTTTGCCTTCGCTCAGCCCCAATACATCCATGGGAATCAGCGATTCAAGTGCAAGCGCGCGCGCTTCGTGCGAAGGGCCATCC
>JANPAK010000426.1:0-1596 GCA_031429925.1 Variovorax sp. | reverse complement strand
GGTTGATGTGGTTGAGCGCAAAGGGCAAGGCCATACGAATCCATTTCACGCCATCGGCGACCGCGAGTGCTTTGCCCTGGTTAGGCAGGGTCTCTCCTGCGGCGGTGTCAAAAGGGTAGCGCAGGGCGTGTTCTTGGGCGTTCATGGGCAGGCGGGGGTAGTAGAATTTCTTGTATAGTTGACGTTTACGTAAACGTCAAGATAGCTTGATCTTAAAGCGAAGTCGTGCAAGCAATCTGTCCCGATGGCAACACAAACCTATTCAATCAGCGATTTGGCTCAGGAATTTGACCTGACGACCCGCGCCATTCGTTTCTACGAGGACATGGGTTTGCTTCAGCCCGAGCGCGCCGGCACTGGCGGGCGGTCACGCATTTACAGCGCGAAGGATCGCACCCGACTGAAACTCACGCTGCGTGCCAAACGGCTTGGGTTTTCGCTGACGGAGGCCAAAGAAATCATTGATATGTATGAGAGCCCTCGCGATACGGTGCCTCAGCTCAAGAAGTTCTTGAGCGTGTTGGCGGCGCATCGGGCGGAAATGGAAGGCCAGTTCGCTGAGTTGCAGATCCAGCTCGACGAGATTAAAGCGCATGAGCGCGAAGCCAAAGCATTGCTCGCGAAATCCGAGACGCCTGAGAAGCTGAAATGAGCCAAAACGCTTTACACGAACGCATTGCCAGCAGCTTTGAGCGCCAAGGCATGATGAAGGCGCTGGGCTTTGAGTTGATCAGCGTAGAAAAAGGGCGCGTGGAGTTTGCCGTACCCATGAGTGAAAAAGTAACGCAACAGCAAGGCGCCATGCATGGCGGAGCGCTCGGTACGTTGGCGGATATCTCGTGCGGCTATGCAGCCCTCACTGTGGCTCCGGAGGGCATGGAAGTGACTTCGGTCGAATATAAGATTAATTTTGCCGCTGCCGCTACTGGCGAGCGTGTGCACTGTGTTGGCGAAGTCAAACGAGCCGGGCGTACATTGGCTGTCTGCCAAGCCGAGTTGTTTGATGTGAAAGACGGCGTGCGCAAGAGCTGCGGCTATATGCAAGCAACGATCATCTACGTCGCCAAGAAATACTGAAATCCAGAAACAGGAGTTGCTATGAACCTACCCGGCTTAAATTTTCAATTGGGCGAAGACATCGACGCACTGCGCGATGCAGTGCGTGAGTTCGCACAAGCCGAAATCGCACCGTTGGCACATGATGTGGACAAAAACGACCAATTTCCCATGCAGCTGTGGCGCAAGATGGGCGAGGTCGGCGTGCTTGGCATCACTGTGGAAGAAGAATATGGTGGTGCAGGCATGGGCTATTTGGCCCACATGATCGCGATGGAAGAAATCTCGCGGGCATCAGCTTCGATTGGCTTGAGCTATGGCGCGCATTCCAATCTCTGTGTGAACCAAATTCGCCGCAACGGCACGCCGGATCAGCGCGCCAAGTTTCTGCCTAAACTGATCTCGGGTGAGCATGTGGGTGCGCTGGCCATGAGCGAGCCCGGCGCTGGCTCAGATGTGATTTCCATGAAGCTCAAAGCGGAAGACAAAGGCGGCTACTACTTGCTCAACGGCAACAAGATGTGGATCACCAATGGGCCG
>JANPAK010000425.1:0-2269 GCA_031429925.1 Variovorax sp. | reverse complement strand
AGATGTCATTACCCACGCCACCATACAAACCATCATCACCTTGACCACCATTTAACGTATCGTTGCCGGCGTCGCCATAGAGTTCGTCACCTCCATCGCCGCCAAACAGTTCGTCATTGTCGAGGCCACCATCTAAGATGTCATTGCCAGCTTCACCATATAGGGCATCAATACCTTCATTACCAAATAGTTCGTCGTCTCCAGCATCACCGACTAGTTCATCGTTGCCCAGGCCACCATTTAAGATGTCATTACCCACGCCACCATACAAACCATCATCACCTTGACCACCATTTAACGTATCGTTGCCAGCGTCGCCATAGAGTTCGTCACTACCTGCGCCGCCAAATAATTTATCATTACCCGAGCCACCTTCTAAAGTGTCATCGCTACCCAGTCCATTGATAATATCGTCGCCAACAGTGCCGGTTAATTCGTCTGACTGAGGAGTACCATTAATAATCGTGCCCGTTGGATCTGGGTTTGGACTCACTAATTGTGTTGTGGTTCTCGGTGCAGAAGCTACGGATTGCTCATTTCCAGCATTATCTGTGGCTAAACTATAAAAAGTATAAGTGTTTCCAATTTCTCCAGTGAAGGCAGCCGATGCTGCCCTAGAATCAGTTAACCACTGAGTGAAATCTCCACTATTAACCGATACGAAACCATCATAGTCTCTGATTCCACTCAGATCACCAAAACCGGAAGCGACGTTGATAGTTGTTCCAATTGTTGTTGTTGGTAAGTTTTCGACTCCGCCCGTCGGTACGGAAATATCTAGCTGGGCTAGGTCGCCAGAACCAAAACGGGTAGTTGATGTAAAGATATTAGATTGTCCTGGTTCTAAGGAAAACATATTTCTTAAACCCAGAGCCACATCATACTCAGCACCACTATCAATAAATTGATCGGAGTTGCCATCACCTCTGACAATGCGGTCTTGAAAAGCTTTACCATTCAAAACAGTTCTATTTAAAGAACTATAGCTATCTAATTCAAAGCGATTTATTGTTGGGATTGTTCCACCATTTCCGGTGATGCCAAAAAAAGTTGTATCGGCTTGGCCTATTCCACCAAGATCAGTTTCAAACAAGATGTCTTGACCATTTTGATTGAATTTGCCACCGCCATCCGCTAGGCTGCCATCAAATAGTAAATCACCGTCAACGTAGCGAACTAAATCGAAGTCGATTGCTTGGTCGGTGGTATTAGTAACAGTGTAGGTTTGATCGAGACGACTGCCGGTGCGAATGCTAGAAATATTTAATAGATCTTGAGTGGTTTGCTTGAGTTGGAATTTGAGTCCATTGACAGTGAAGGTACTATTGTTGACATCCGTAAAGGTTTCATCGGAGCTGGCAGCGTTTCTCAGTGCAGTTCTTGCGCCAGTTTTACCATCACTGCCAATAATGCCGAGGGCAACGTAGGAAAGATATGTCGTACTGGCGGATGTCTTGTCACCTAATGGGTCATATAAAGCTTGGCCAGCCGAAGAAGCGCTGCCAAATTCACCAAATTCGTTGACCGTAACTTTGAGTTCACCATCACCAGCTGTGGTAGAAATCGTATTTGTAGCCATAATGCCCCTGTAATTTACTTGTTGTAGCAGAGTTCTTGAATTTCAGTGTGCCCTATTCGTAGATTTTGGCCACACCCAAAGGTTAAGATTTGGTTTAGCCAAGACTTTATACTAAGTAAATAAGGGGAAATACAAGTTTCCATAATAATATACTTAAAAACTGTAATAATCAAAAAATAGGTTTATACTACTAATGTAATCTAAATATCTTCACGATTTCAATCTGTCTGAATCCTGGCTGAATTCTACTGACAATGAGCGAGCACAACGTTCTGTCACGACTGGGACATGTTCTTACCAATAATCCTGAACTGGCGAAAAAAGCAAAGCACATCACTACCACAGCAAAGTTATCCCATTCTTGGGAGTATCGCCACGATCAAATCGCCTACAACTACCGGATGCCAAACCTGAACGCCGCGTTGGGTTGCGCCCAATTGGAGCAGTTGCCAGGTATGCTCGCCTCCAAGAGATCTCTGTTCCATCGCTATCAGGCGGTTTTTGACAAAGTGCAAGGGGTCAAGCTGGTGAGTGAGCCGGATCAATGCCGCAGCAACTACTGGCTGCAAACGCTGATGCTCGATGACGGAGTTGCTAGCGAGCGGGATGACATACTGAAGGCGACCAACGCGGCTGGACTGATGACCCGGCCGGTCTGGGTTCTAATGGACGAGTTGTCGCCGTTCAAAG
>JANPAK010000424.1:0-7569 GCA_031429925.1 Variovorax sp. | reverse complement strand
ATCTATGTGGATGACTATTCCAAGCCCGATCCGTTGCCACCAGACATGCTGCGAAAAATGGCCGTGACTAAGTTTCTTGGCTTCTGGGACGAGGAAGAAAAGGAAGCTGCTGAAAAGAAAGCACGGGAAGATGCGGAGACGGCGGTGCGCGAAAACGTGGCACAGTCAGCGTCAGAAATCTCGCCAGCCATTACGCCACAGACCACTCAAGAAAGCCAAGCGGCCGCACCGGATGCCGCTGTGAACCCTATACAACATGACCACCCTGATCTGCAACTGCAACCAGACGATGCCTCTGGACGTGAAGGCGCTGTCCGCAGCGCTGGATGAGGACCTGACGCTGCACACTACCCTGTGCCGCCGCCAAGCGCCAAGTTTTCAAAAAGCTATTAAGGCCAGCGACGATGTGACCGTTGCCTGCACGCAGGAGCAGCGTTTGTTTGCGGCGCTGGCTGACGAGACCGAAGGCGCTCGGGCCGGCGTGACGGCGCCGATCAAATTCATCAACATCCGTGAGACCGGCGGGTGGAGCCGCGATGCATCTTTGGCCATGCCGAAAATTGCGGCCTTGCTTGCGGCAGCGCGATTGCCTGATCCCGAGCCCGTACCCACAGTGACTTACAAAAGCCAAGGGCGTCTGCTGATTATTGGCGAGATCGGGCAAGCCACACAGTTGGCCGACATGCTTTCGGAGACGTTGAGCGTCACTCTCTTTTCGGTAGCATCTCGCGCAGATTCCAAAAGGGCTGAGCAAGTACTTTACTCACAAGAACGCAAATACCAAGTGCTCGCAGGCCGGATCGACCAGCTCAGCGGCTGGCTCGGAGCCTTTAAGCTCAACTGGCACAAGAGCAACCCCATCGATCTTGATTTGTGCACGCGTTGCAATGCCTGTGTGGTGGCTTGTCCCGAGCAGGCTATTTCGCTAGATTTTCAGATTGACATGGGCAAATGCAAGAGCCATCGCTCCTGTGTAAGCGCCTGTGAGGTCGCTGGAGCGATTGATTTTGAGCGTGAAGCCATGGAGATGGAGGACGAGTTCGATATCGTGCTTGACCTGGGCGAAAAGCCATGTATTGATTGGCACGCCGCACCACAAGGCTATTTCGTTGATTCAAGCGCCGTCAACCTGATGAAAATGCGCGACTTGGTCGGTGAGTTTGAAAAGCCCAAATTCTTCGTCTACAAGCAAAAGATTTGCGCTCATACGCGCAACGCTACGGTAGGTTGCAATGCCTGCGTGGAGATTTGCTCGGCGCATGCAATTCAAACTGATAAAGCTAAGCAGGGCATCAAGGTCAATCCCAACCTCTGCGTTGGCTGTGGCGCCTGCACCACCGTTTGCCCGACGGGTGCCCTCACTTACGGATACCCCAAGGCCAGCGAGCAGGGCGCCAAGATCAAGGCTTTGCTCAGCGCCTACACCGCTGCGGGTGGCAAAGAGCCTGCCTTGCTGATGCACAGTCAAGGCGCAGGCGCACAGTTGGTGGAACAACTCGGGCGCGCAGCGCAATTGCGCAAAGCTCAGGGCGTGCCGCACAATCTGATTCCGATTGGCCTGTGGCACACCGCCAGCATGGGCATCGATGTGTGGCTCTCCGCCGTGGCGATGGGCGCGCACCAAATCGCCGTTCTCACCACCGCCGAAGAGGCGCCTGCTTATTTGAAAGGCCTGCGCGAGCAAATGGAGATCGCGCAAGCGGTGCTCCGCGGCTTGGGCTATACCGGCACCCATTTCAAACTGATGGAAGCCAAAGACGCGATCAGCTTGGATACCGCTTTGCAAGCGTTGAAATCGACCCGTCAAACCGTGCCAGCGAAAGCTGCGCGCTTTGCCTTGCCTTCGGAAAAGCGCAGCATGCTCGATTTGGCGCTGGATCATCTGATCACCCATGCGCCGCAATCGCCTCTGCCTGAGCAGATTGCCTTGCCCAAAGCCGGTTCACCGTTCGGAACGCTAGCGATCAACAAGGACACCTGCACGCTCTGCCTGAGCTGCGTTAGCGCATGTCCGGCCAGTGCTTTGCAGGACAACCCTGAACGCCCGCAACTCAAGTTCATTGAAAAAAATTGTGTGCAGTGCGGCCTGTGCGAAAAAACTTGCCCAGAAAATGCCATCACGCTAGAGCCACGTCTCTTGCTCACTAAAGAGCGCACGCAGAGCAGGGTGCTCAACGAGCAATCACCTTACACATGCATCCGCTGCAGCAAACCGTTTGGCACCCTTAAGGCGATTGAAGGCATGCTCGGCAAGCTATCTGGTCATGCGATGTTCCAAGGCGAAGCTCTGAACCGCCTGAAGATGTGTGGCGATTGCCGCGTGATTGACCTTTACTCCAACAACAACGAAGCCAAGATTCAAGACTTTCCCCGATGAATAGCATCTCCACCTTTGATGAAGAGACGGCGCGCGCTGAGGTCTATGGCCTGCTGGCAGCATTGTTTTATGCACCCCCCACACCCGAGTTGCTTGCGCAACTGCGCGTCGCCGTAACGCAAGCGCCAGTTGAGGGCGGCTTGTTGGAAGACAGTTGGCGTGAGGTCGTTGCTGCTTCAAGAGAGATGTCAGACGCGCAAATCCAAGATGAACACGGAAGGCTGTTTGGCGGGGTGGGTAAGCCTGAGGTTTACGTCTATGGTTCGCATTACCTCAGCGGTTTTCTCAATGAAAAGCCATTGGTGCGTATGCGTGATGATTTGCGCAGGCTCGGCCTCGCGCGTGACGAAGCAATGCCCGAGACAGAAGACCACTTCGCGTATTGCTGCGAGGTGATGCGATTTTTGATCGCGGGCGATGATGTGAGCATTTCAAATCTCACGCAACAGCGCGCATTTTTTGGTGATCATTTGTGGCCATGGGCCTTGCTCATGTGCGATGCGATCACGGCGCATCATCGCGCTGCTTTCTACGCCAAGGTCGCTGGGTTCACGCGTGCCTTTTTTGACGTCGAACAGCAGGGCTTTGATCTGTTGCCGTAATGTGCCAGTAAGCAATTCGCCGATTGCCATCAAAATGAGTGTAAACCCTAGATGATTAATGTCCGACTGCTGGGGTTGGTGATTGCACGAGCGTTCGTTTGCCCCTATAGTCGAGAGACGTTGTAGACGGCTATTGTGCCGGCTACCCATCTTGGAGATAAAGATGAAACAACAAGAAAAGACGGCATCACGCAGAGGCCTTATTTTTGGCGCTGCAGCAGTGGGGACCGCCGCAACCGCGTTGGTTGCGCTTCCAAAATTAGCACCTCAAGAGGTCATGCAAGAGGCTCTCAAGCCGGCGCCAGAAAAGGGCGGTGGCTACACCTTGACTGCCCATGTCAAGCATTACTACCGCACCACGCTGATCTAACCGTCCACTGTCGGAGACAAATATGTTGTTAACCAAAAAATCCTCATCGGTTGGGCAGGGCTCTGGCCGCTCGCCTTTCGTACACAATCTCTCACGCGGGCTGTCGCAAGCGATTCCCACGGTCGATCGCCGAGCCTTCCTTCGTCGCTCTGGTCTTGGTGTTGGCGTCGGTCTTGTCGCATCACAGCTGACCTTGGTGAAAAAGGCCAAAGCCGCGTCCGGAGGATCGGTCGATGGCAGCGGCAAGATCGAAGTCAAGCGCACGATCTGCACGCACTGCTCGGTGGGTTGCGCTGTTGATGCGGTGGTTGAGAACGGCGTGTGGACGCGGCAAGAGCCGGTGTTTGATTCCCCGATCAACCTCGGTGCACATTGCGCCAAAGGCGCAGCTTTGCGCGAGCATGGCCACGGTGAATTTCGCTTGCGCTACCCGATGAAGCTCGTTAAAGGCAAATACGAGCGAATCAGTTGGGATACTGCCCTGACAGAAATCAGTGCCAAAATGTTGGAGCTTAAAAAGGCCAGCGGCCCTGATAGCCTTTACTTCGTCGGGTCCTCAAAGCACAACAACGAGCAAGCCTATTTGCTGCGCAAGTGGGTCAGCTTCTTCGGCACCAACAACTGCGACCACCAAGCCCGTATCTGCCACTCCACCACCGTGGCTGGCGTAGCGAACACTTGGGGCTATGGCGCGATGACCAATTCGTATAACGACATGCAAAACAGCAAAGTCGCCTTGTACATTGGCTCGAACGCGGCAGAGGCTCACCCAGTCAGCCTGCTGCACATGCTGCATGCTAAGGAAAACGGCTGCAAGATGATTGTGGTCGATCCTCGCTTCACCCGCACAGCGGCGCGAGCCGATGAATTCGTGCGTATCCGCTCAGGCTCCGATATTGCTTTCTTGTTTGGCATCTTGCACCATGTCTTTAAGAATGGCTGGGAAGACAAGAAGTACATCAATGACCGCGTCTACGGCATGGAGAAGATCAAAGAAGAGGTGATGACGAAGTGGACGCCGGACAAGGTGGAAGAGGCCTGCGGCGTGCCTGAGGCGCAAGTGCTCAAGATCGCCAAGATGCTGAATGACAACCGTCCAGGCACCATCGTTTGGTGCATGGGCCAGACCCAGCACACCACGGGTAACGCCATTGTTCGCGCTTCATGCATCTTGCAATTGGCGATGGGCAATATCGGCGTCACGGGTGGTGGCGCCAACATCTTCCGCGGTCATGACAACGTGCAGGGCGCCACAGATGTGGGCCCGAATCCTGATTCGTTGCCAGGCTACTATGGTTTGGTCGAGGGCTCGTGGAGGCATTTCGCGAGCACTTGGGGCGTTGATTTTGAGTGGATCAAAAAGCAGTACGCTTCTCCCGCCATGATGACCAAACCCGGCACGACTGTTTCGCGCTGGATTGATGCGATTCTGGAGAAGAACGAGCTGATTGACCAAGACAGCAACGTTCGCGGTATGTTCTTCTGGGGTCACGCACCCAATTCGCAGACACGCGGCTTGGAAATGAAGCGTGCGATGGACAAGCTCGATCTGATGGTTGTGGTCGACCCCTATCCATCGGCAACTGCGGCAATGGCAGCCATGCCCGGCAAAGCAGAGGATCTGAATCCCAATCGCGCGGTCTACTTACTGCCCGCTGCCACGCAGTTCGAAACCAGTGGCTCCTGCACTGCATCGAATCGCTCGATTCAGTGGCGCGAAAAAGTGATTGAGCCGCTTTGGGAAAGCCGCTCGGATCACATGATCATGTATCAGCTGGCGCAGAAGCTGGGTTTTGACAAAGAACTTGTCAAGAATTACAAGATGCAAAAAGTCAAAGGCATGGACGAACCCGTGCCAGAAGACATCTTGCGCGAAATCAACAAGTCCGTGTGGACCATTGGCTACACAGGTCAAACGCCCGAGCGCCTGAAAGCTCATATGCGCTTGATGGGCGCGTTCGATGTGAAGACGCTCAAAGCCAAAGGCTCTTTGGTCGACAAAGAAACAGGCTACAACATCGAAGGCGACTACTTTGGCTTGCCATGGCCTTGCTATGGCACGGCTGATCTTAAGCACCCCGGCTCTCCGAACCTGTACGATACGAGCAAGCATGTGATGGAAGGTGGCGGTAACTTCCGTGCCAACTTCGGCGTCGAGCGTGAAGGCGTGAATCTGTTGGCTGCGGACGGCTCACACTCCAAGGGCTCAGACATCACCACGGGATACCCAGAATTTGACCATCTGCTGCTGAAAAAGCTGGGTTGGTGGGATGAGCTCACTGATGTGGAGAAGAAGGCGGCCGAGGGCAAGAACTGGAAGAATGATTCATCTGGCGGCATCATTCGTGTTTCGATGAAGAACCATGGCTGCCACCCCTTTGGCAATGCCAAAGCCCGCGCCGTTGTTTGGAACTTCCCTGACGCAGTGCCGATTCACCGTGAGCCGCTGTATGGCAATCGGCCTGATCTGATGGTCAAGTATCCGACCCATGACGACCGCAAGACGCTCTGGCGTTTGCCCACGCTGTATAAATCGATACAGCAAGACAACATCGCCAAGAAAGTGCATGAAAAATTCCCATTGGTCATGACTTCCGGGCGTTTGGTCGAATACGAAGGCGGCGGCGAAGAAACCCGGTCCAACCCATGGTTGGCTGAGCTGCAGCAAGAATCCTTCATTGAAATCAATCCCAAAGCAGCTACCGAGCGCAACATCAAGAATGGTGACCGTGTGTGGGTGGTGACGCCGACCGGCGGGCGCATGAATGTGCAAGCGATGGTGACCGAGCGCGTTGCGCCCGATACCACCTTTATGCCATTCCACTTCTCTGGCCGCTGGCAGGGTGTGGATATGCTGGCGCATTACCCCAACGGCGCAGCGCCGATTGTGCGCGGTGAGGCTGTCAACACGGGCACCACGTACGGCTACGACATCGTCACGATGATGCAAGAAACTAAAACGACGGTTTGTAACGTCGAGAAAGCATAAGGAGCACACCATGGCACGGATGAAATTTATATGTGATGCCGAGCGCTGCATTGAGTGCAACGGTTGCGTCACCGCTTGCAAGAACGAGCATGAAGTTCCTTGGGGCGTGAACCGCCGACGCGTCATCACGCTCAATGATGGCGTGCCCGGCGAGCGCTCCATTTCTGTGGCTTGCATGCATTGTTCTGATGCGCCTTGCATGGCTGTTTGCCCTGTCAATTGCTTCTATCGCACGGACGAAGGCATTGTCTTGCACGACAAGGATGTCTGCATTGGCTGCGGTTATTGCTCCTATGCCTGCCCATTCGGTGCGCCACAGTTCCCCACTGCGGGCACGTTTGGTGTTCGTGGCAAGATGGATAAATGCACCTTCTGCGCCGGTGGCCCGGAGGCTAACGGTTCGCAAGCTGAATTTGAGAAGTACGGCCGCAATCGCTTAGCTGAAGGCAAGTTGCCAGCCTGTGCCGAAATGTGTTCTACCAAGGCGCTATTGGGCGGCGATGGTGACGTGATCGCCGATATCTTCCGCAACCGTGTCCTCAAGCGCGGCAAGGGTGCAGAAGTGTGGGGTTGGGGCACTGCCTACGGCTCACAGCAAGCGGGTCAACCGCCTGCACAGCCTGCCAAGAGCTAACGCATCTCGATCTGCCTAAGGAAAACAAAAATGCTCAAAATCATCATGGCAACTGCGATCGTGCTGTTGGCTAGTGCTTGCAGCGAAAAGCCGCAAAGTGCAGGCGGCGTCAAGGGCGACTCCGCGCCTTACACGGGGACGGGTAAGGCCTATGCGGAGAAAAACTGGAAGCAAGGCGACAAGGCGAGCTGGGAATCCGCGCTGAAAGTGCGAACCCAGAACGGTCAAAACGATTACGTCAAAACACCTTAGGCCATTTGAAGGAGAAGCCCGCATGAATTATGCGCGAAATGCTATTCTTTCGATAGCAACCCTGTGCTTGATGTCCAGTGCCGTCTGGGCGCAAAAGCTCCAAGTCGAACCGATCAAGCCGCCTGAGCAGGCCGCGCCTGCTGCGCCTGCCCAGCAAGGTGGCATCAAGAGCCAGAACATTTTTGAGGTCAAACCTGATGCCAGTGCTGATCCCAACTATGCCAAACAGTCCAACGCCGAGCGCGACAAGGTTCAGCCCGGCAACAATGCGCCGGTGTGGCGCCAAGTGGGTCAAGGAGCAACCGGCTACACGAGCTTGCCCTACTCGCAAGCCCCCGAAGCGGG
>JANPAK010000423.1:0-10973 GCA_031429925.1 Variovorax sp. | reverse complement strand
CTTGTCTCTCACTTAGTATGTACGAACACGCAGTCGAGCTAATTCAGGTAAGGCTAGGTAAGTAAATAGACAACGAACTCTGTTGGATGTCAACAGTACTTGATCAATTAGCATGTCGATAAATCACGTCCATCGGTCGGTAACTCATATGCATACTCCTAGCTAGGCTGTTGCAGGTAGTACACCTGCAATTAATATATTTAAAAACTGCACTACTGATGAGCCGGACTTGTGTTCGAGTGTTTGTATATATATTGCCCGATTGAAGTGGATTGAGGACCGTGCCCGCGGAACGTTTTATTTTTTATATAAATCAGTATTTGTCTAAAGATTTCAACGTCTTTGGATGTTTCTGAGAAATGTGAAATACATAAAAATAAAGTAGGTTCGAAGTATTGCCCCTTTTATTCTTTGAAAACTATTCTCTGCATTCAAAATTTGGCGCCTTTGCTGAATTCCATGGCGGTGGTTTGCATCGCTTGCATGGCGCCTCGGGTGTCTTTCACCAAAGCCGGGATGTCGGTGCGCTCTGGGCCAAATTGAGCATCTAGAATCTTTTGCATTGCCGCAACCTGCTCAGATACGCCGATTGCGCTCACGCCTACGGCTTGGACACTACCGATCAAAGCCTTTTGATTCTCTGGTGCCAGCAGTTGGTTCAGGCGCTTGGTGGTTTCTTCAATTTGTATCAAGATACTAGCACCCTGATCTGACAGCTTTGACAGCAGGCTGGGTTTAAGGGTGATGCGCGGGACCGTATTGGAACTTAGATCAAGCCGCTCGTTGGATTCGCCGCCATCGTCAAGTTGCACGTAGGCCAAACCAGTGACGCCTTGATAGCCAAGCACAGCGTAGGTGGATTTGGTGACGGGGGTGCCTTGATTAATCGCCAGGCGCACCAGCACGTTACCGCGCTGCTTAGGGTCAAACTCGATAGAGTCGACTTTGCCCACGTCGATACCGCGATAGCGCACGGTCGCCTGGGTTTGCAAACCCGTCACCGACTCACGTGTGGAAAATTCCAAGCTGTCGCGGATGCGTGTGTCACGCATCAACCAAGCAGCCAATGCCACGAGAAGTGCTGTCACCAGAAGAACAAACGTGCCAGCAGCAAGCGCATGTGATTTATTTTCCATAAGTGCATGTCCTAAACGGCAAAAGGATACTCCCGAAGCAACTCCATCGCCCTTTGCCCCCGCTCGCCCAAGAAAAACTCGTGGACAAATGGATGTGAGAAGGCAATCACTTCTTTTGGAGGTGCTTTGACGATGACTTTTTGCTGCGCGAGCACGGCGACGCTTGTGGACAGTTCAAACAAAGTATCCAGATCGTGGGTGACCATGACCACCGTTAGCCCTAGCTCACGGTGCAAGCTGCGCAGTAGCGCACAAAAGTCGTCGGAGCTTTCGGGATCAAGACCAGCCGTCGGCTCGTCCAGCAAAAGCAGCGGCGGATCCATGATCAAAGCGCGAGCCAGAGCCACGCGTTTGACCATGCCACCCGACAAATCCGACGGCATTTTGTACGCGTGTTCTGGGCCAAGCCCGACCATTTGAAGCTTAACTAACGCGCAGTCTTCAATGAGGTCAAGCGGCAAAGTGCCAAGCTCGCGCAACGGGAAGGCGATGTTGTCGAGGACGCTGAACGCGGAAAACAAGGCGCCATGCTGAAAAAGCATGCCGACGCGACTGGCTGCGCCCTTGGCGCTGAGCTGCGAGGCGGGCGCGCCCAAAACATTGACCAGCCCTTTCGCGGGCGATTCAAGCCCCAGAATCTGCCGCAGCAGGGTCGTTTTTCCCGAGCCCGAACCACCCACGAGAGAAAGCACTTCGCCGCGTTCGATCACCAAATCGAGATCTTTATGGATGATGAATTCAGCCTCAGGCGTGCGAAACACCGTCCAAAGCCCGCGAATATCCACCAAATGAGCTGCGTCGAAGCGCGATGCTGACAAATCCGACAACTGCGCCATCACAGCCCCACATCCTTGAAAACGATGGCAAACACTGCATTGACCAAAATGACGATCGTGATGGAGGTCACCACCGAGGCGGTCGTCCCTTGGCCGAGACTCTCGGTGTTGGGCTTGATGCGCAAGCCGTAGTGGCAGCCGATGAGGGCGATCAAGATGCCAAAAACCACCGACTTGGACAATGCCAGGGTCAAGTTCACCACCTCAACCGCTTTGGGTAAGGCATTGATGAAAAAATACGGTGAGATCTGTAGCGAGATGTCTGCCGCCAGCATCCCGCCGAGCAGAGCCATTAATGTGGTCCAAACGCTGATCAGTGGCATGACAATGGCCAGAGCAATAGCGCGCGGCATGACCAGCCGAAAGCCGTGCGGGATGCCCATGACGCGCATCGCGTCAAGCTCCTCTGTCACCCGCATCACGCCGATTTGCGCCGTGATTGCCGAGCCGGAGCGGCCGGCGATCAAAATGGCGGCCAGCATCGGGCCGAGTTCGCGAACCAAGCTCACGCCAAGCAGCTGCACGATGAACGCGTCGGCGCCAAACTGGCGCAGCTGTTGTGCGGACAAGTAGGCCAGCACCACGCCAATTAAAAATCCCACCAATGCTGTGATCGGAAGGGCTGTAGCACCAATATGGAAAAGGTGTCCAGACACGTCGCGCCAGGGCCCGTGGCGAGGTGCGCGTGCGAGGCGCACGAGGTCTAAAAGCAGTTGACCAATCAGTCGCGTAAATCCCCGCAGATGTGAGATCACCGTCAGGATGATCTCGCCTAAGCTCAGAAACCGTTGCCAAAGGTTAAAGCGATGGGTTGCGGGTCGGTTGGCTGAGTATCGCGCGACGCGCCGCAGCACGGCTCGTTGGCTGGGCATCATCTCCAGCGCGCTTGGCCACGTTCGACCCCAATGGTTCCACAGCAGTTGCGCCCCAATGTGGTCAAGCCTCTCGATCAAGCGCAAATCCCATTGCGCGGGCTGGGCCACACTTGCCGGATGTGCGTTGAGGCTGGTTTGAAGTAACTGCAGTTGGGTCGTATCGGCCAGTTGCGCAGCCGTCCAACGCCCCAAAACGATGAGACGCGTTGGCGCGTCGCCGGCGCTGCGCTGCTGCTCAATACGTGGGGCGGGTGAAGACATACAGACTTCGCATGGTAGCCCTTAAAGGAATGATTTTCTACGGTGCAAGCGTGGCCGATCGGCAGCTCCCCCCAATTGCGGGATACAAAACCGCTTAGCCTGTGGCGCCGGCGCGTCAACTCCAGACTTTGGCGAGAGCTTGGCGCGCCGCTTGGATGACCGCTTTGTCCACGTGCGCAGCCGCATGAATGAAACACAAGCAGCAATGCAGTTGCACGCGGTCGGCCACGACCAAGCCGCGTGATTGGGCCTCGCGAAGTGCGAGCGTGTCGCGCGCAAGGCTCAGGCCAACGCCTGAGCGCACCAAGTCCAGCATCGAGGCCTCTTGGTCGACGAGCGCCGCACGCCTAGGCGTCAAACCAAGGGGCTGCATCACCGATTGCAGCAGTCGATGGTGTGCGGATGCTTTAGGCGTGACGATCCAAGGCAGCGCGCCTAAAGCGCGCCAGTCTTTACCGAGGACCTGTGGCCCCCAGCCGGCTGGTGCGAGCACACGGTAGCTAAAGCTTGTCAACTCAGTCACTATCAAATCCATAGCATTGTGCGCATATTCTGCAAAGGCGTGGGGCATATTTCCTTCATAAAGATAGGGGTTGGCGCTGCTGGTAACTGGTGTGGGATTTTGACGGCGCAGCCCAGCAAGCTCTTGCGGTGTGGCGAGGTAAAAGCCCCCATCGAGCAGCCCTTGTTGCACCCGCACGAGCACATCGCCACTCATATGCTGAGACAGCTCCGTCGCAACCTGCGGCGCTGACTCCACCAAGTCTTTCAAAAATGCTCCCAGTCGAATGAACTCTGGATCGAGGATCGTGCCAATGCGCAGTGTGCCGCGCACGCTGGCGTGCAAGCTGGCTGCGGCGCGGTTGAAATCCTGCATCGCTGCAAGCGCTTTTTCGGCTTGGGGGAGCAGTGCCGCGCCGTCGCGCGTGAGCACCAGGCCGCGACCAGACCGGGCGAGAAGCTCAAGCTTCAAGCGCGCTTGCAGGGCTTTGAGCTGCAGACTTACTGCGGGCTGCGTCAGGTGCAGGCTTTGCGCGGCTTGCGAGACCGTGGCACCGCGTGCAACGGCCACAAAGGCTTTAAGACTGAGAAAATCCAAATGATTCATAAGTATTTCTTATTTATTGTTTTTGGAATTTCATTGGACAGCGCATGCAAGATTGCACAAAATCACTTAACTTTACGGAGCAAACCATGAGTGTAGCGAATATTGGGCATGCCATTGCTGGCCAGATCGTGGCAGGTGCAGGCGGTCGCCGTCAACCGGTTTACAACCCCGCGAGCGGCGCCATCTCGGGCCAAGTGTCTTTGGCATCCAGCGCGGAAGTGGCGCAAGCTGTGGCCGCTGCCCAAGCTGCCTTCCCCGCTTGGGCTGACGCGCCGCCGCTCAAACGCGCTCGCGTGATGTTCAAATTTTTGGAGCTGCTCAATCAGCATAGAGACGATCTTGCCCGCATGATTACTGCTGAGCATGGCAAGGTTTTTACCGACGCGCAAGGCGAAGTCACACGTGGCATCGAAATCGTGGAATTCGCTACCGGTATCCCGCAGCTCTTGAAGGGTGACTACACCGAGCAAGTGGGCGGCGGCATTGACAACTGGACGATGCGCCAGCCTCTAGGCGTGGTGGCGGGCATCACGCCGTTTAACTTTCCGGTCATGGTGCCGATGTGGATGTTTCCGGTGGCGATTGCAGCGGGCAATACGTTTATCTTGAAGCCCAGCCCGATTGACCCGTCACCCTCGCTCTTCATGGCTGAGTTGCTGAAAAAAGCCGGCTTGCCCGATGGCGTGTTCAACGTCGTGCAGGGTGACAAAGAAGCGGTAGACGCGCTGCTGGTGCATCCGGATGTCAAGGCTGTGAGCTTCGTCGGTTCCACGCCGATTGCCAACTACATTTATGAAACCGGCGCACACCACGGCAAGCGCGTGCAGGCCCTGGGCGGCGCGAAGAATAACATGATCGTGATGCCCGATGCGGATATGGAGCAGGTGGTGGATGCGCTGATCGGCAGCGCTTTTGGCTCAGCTGGCGAGCGCTGCATGGCGATTTCTGTGGCTGTATTGGTAGGCGACGTCGGCGAGCGCATCATGCCCGCTTTGATCGAGCGCACCAAAGCCCTCAAGATCAAAAACGGCACACATCTCGATGCAGAAATGGGCCCCATCGTCACGAAAATCGCCCAAGACCGCATCACCGGCTACATCGCAGCGGGCGAGAAAGAAGGCGCGAAGCTCTTGGTCGATGGTCGCAGCTTCAAGAGCGGCGAAGCGGGTTGCGAACAAGGGTTTTGGCTCGGCGGCACGCTGTTTGACCACGTGCAGCCAGAGCATAAAATCTACAAGGAAGAGATTTTCGGCCCTGTGCTGTCATGCGTTCGCGTGAAGGATTTCGCCGCCGCCGTTGATTTGGTCAACGCTCACGAATACGCCAACGGCGTGAGCTGCTTCACCCGCGATGGCGGTGTGGCGCGTGAGTTTGCTCGTCGCATCCAAGTCGGCATGGTTGGCGTGAATGTCCCCATCCCCGTGCCCATGGCCTGGCACGGCTTCGGCGGTTGGAAGCGCAGCTTATTCGGCGACATGCACGCCTACGGCGAAGAAGGCGTTCGCTTTTACACTCGCCAAAAATCCATCATGCAGCGCTGGCCGGACTCCATCGGCAAGGGCGCTGAGTTCGTGATGCCCACGAGTAAATAGTGTCTTGGGAGCAGTTACTTTGGTTCTGCCAAAACAATTACATACCGGCCGTTAAGTTTTTCTGCACGGAACGTGATGACTTGACCAATTCTCAATCGTTGAAATAGCGCAATGTCTACCGCTCGAAACTCCGTGCTGCCAGGCCCGAGGTCCATGTTCTTGACTTCTCCATGCTTGAGAACAACTCCCAGGTTGCTGGTCATCCGCTCTACAGTTGCAGTGCTCAGGTCTTTGTTTGCAGATCCGAGCGTCGGGTCTTGGGCATGCGCGGCAAAAACGAGTAAAAACGTCGCTGCGAAGCGGGTCAAAAAAGTTAAACGCATAGATAGCCTTTTGAAATGTGGATCATGGTAGACCGATAGAAAAGATTTTGTCATGACCCGAATAAACATGGCAAGTATTAGACTTCAAATATGTAACAACGACTATGAGTAATACAAGCTTCGATTACATCATCATCGGCGCTGGCACGGCGGGCTGCTTGCTGGCCAATCGGCTGAGCGCAGATCCAAGTAAACGGGTGTTGCTGATCGAGGCGGGTCAAGCTGACAACTATCATTGGATTCACATTCCAGTCGGCTATCTCTATTGCATTGGAAATCCGCGCACAGATTGGCTCTATCAAACTGAAAAAGATGAGGGGCTCAATGGGCGGCAATTGCGTTACCCGCGCGGCAAAGTATTGGGTGGCTGCAGCTCCATTAACGGCATGATTTACATGCGCGGACAAGCGCGCGATTACGACAACTGGGCGGCGGCGACCGGCGACGATGAATGGACTTGGAAAAGCAGTTTGCCAGACTTCATGGCGCACGAGGATCACTACAAATTAGATAGCATTCATCGCAATACCTACAACGATAAAGTGCCCGATGGTCTCAAGAAGTTCGCCGAGATGCACGGAAGTTTCGCCAATTCCGGCGCTGGCAAAAGCACCGGTGAATGGCGCGTGGAAAAGCAGCGCCTGAGCTGGGAAATCCTTGATGCGTTCGCTCAAGCTGCGCAGCAGGCGGGTATTCCGGCCAGCGAAGACTTCAACACCGGTGACAACGAAGGCGTGGGCTATTTTGAGGTGAACCAGCGCGGCGGTTGGCGCTGGAACACCGCCAAGGCTTTCTTGCGCCCGACTTGCTATGCGCGGCCCAACTTTGAAATGTGGACCGGTGCGCAGGTGGCCAAGCTGCTGCTCGACGCCTCGCCCAACGGCGAGCAGCGCTGCACCGGTGTGCAAGTGTGGATGGGTAAGCAAATGGTGACCGCGCAAGCGTCAGGCGAGGTGATTTTGAGTGCGGGTGCTGTGGGTAGCCCGCAAATTTTGCAGCTCTCCGGGATTGGCGATGCGCAGATGTTGAATGGCCTAGGCATCGCACCGAAAGTCGATCTCAAAGGCGTGGGTACGAACTTGCAAGACCATTTGCAGATTCGCGCTGTGTTCAAGGTGCAAGACGTCAAGACGCTCAATACACTGGCCAATTCGCTATGGGGCAAGGCGATGATTGGACTAGAGTACGCCCTATTTCGCTCGGGGCCAATGAGCATGGCACCCAGTCAATTGGGCGCGTTCACACGCTCTGACCCGAGGCAACCGCACGCGAACTTGGAGTACCACGTCCAACCCCTCAGCTTGGACGCGTTTGGTGAGCCACTGCATCACTTTCCCGCTTTTACTGCGAGCGTCTGCAACTTGAACCCAACGAGCCGGGGCAGTGTTTCGCTCAAAACGAATCGCTTTGAAGACGCGCCGGCGATTGCGCCCAACTACCTCAGCACCGAAGCGGACAGAAAAGTGGCTGCCGACAGTCTGCGCGTGACGCGGCACATTGCAGCTCAGCCTGCATTGGCCAAATACAAGCCCGAGGAATTCAAGCCTGGCGTGCAGTACCAAAGCGATGACGAGCTGGCAAAGCTGGCGGGTGACATCGCCACGACCATCTTCCATCCGGTGGGCACGGCCAAAATGGGGCGCGACGATGACCCGAGCGCCGTGGTCGATTCGCATTTGCGTGTGCGCGATGGGCGAGGCGGTAGGATTGCCGGCCTGCGTGTAGTGGACGCCAGCGTGATGCCCAGCATCACCAGTGGCAACACCAACAGCCCGACCTTGATGATTGCGGAGAAGGCTGCACGCTGGATTCAGCGGGGTGATTGAACTGGACTGGCCGCGCAGGGTTAGTCCGGATGCCGGGGCAAGTGCAGAAAGATACCATTCCATTACTTTTTCACGGCAAAGCTGTGAGCGAGGGCTTGAGGAGACCAACACTGTCTACGTCAGCAACGCGCTGACCGTACGCGAACGAGAAGCCAGCCTATCCGGCTGGCTTTTTTCATGGTGCGCCGGTTCAGTTGGGTGTGCGCTGCCAGAAACTCGCTTGTGCGTAATGATGTTTGAGAAAGTCCACCCAAAGGCGCACGCGTAGCGGCAGGTGCTTGCGTTGTGAGAAGACGGCATAAATGCCGTTGGGGGGTGCTGCGAAGTCTTCGAGCAAACTCACCAAATGACCGTTGGCAATCTCTCGAGAGACTTCCCAACTGCTGCGCCAGGCGATGCCATGGCCCGCCAAGCACCAATCATGCAGTACCTGCCCATCTGAGCAATCGAGTGGTCCGCCCGGACGCAGGTGCTCGATTCTTCCGTCCAACGTGAAGGCCCATCCTCGGGTTTGTGACGCATCCGATGACAGCATGAGGCAGTCATGGCGGTGCAATTCACGCGGGTGAGCGGGATGCCCGCGCTGTCGGATATAGGCTGGGGACGCCACACACAGTCGTCGATTGTCGGCCAAGCGGATGCTGACCAAAGAGGAGTCTGGCAGGTCGCCAACGCGGACCGCGCAATCAAAACCCTCTGCCGCAAGATCGACAACACGATCGGATAGGTTCAACGAGATGGTTACATCGCTATGGGTTCGCCGAAACAAAGGCACCAAGGGAGCAACGTGGCGCCGGCCAAAGCCCGCAGGCGCCGTGATACGCAAATGACCACTGGCCTTCACACCGCCCGCACTCACGCTGGCCTCAGCGTTGTTCCAGTCGGCGAGCAAGCGTTGGCAGTCTTCCAAAAACGCGCTTCCCTCGTGGGTGAGTGAAATGCGCCGCGTCGTGCGCACCATGAGCTTGACGCCTAAGCGCTCTTCTAGTGCGTCCAAACGTCGACCGATGATCGCAGCGGCGACCCCTTCCGCTTGCGCCGCTGCCGTCAAGCTGCCCTTGGCCACAACTGCGGCGAAGGTTTCGAGTTGCTTAAACTTATCCACGGCAGCAAAGATGGCAGATCAACGCTCAGGCACGCCGCGCAAGCACCGTGGCGAGGCCAATGTAGGTTGCCGGCGTGAGTGCAAGCAGTCGCTCTTTATCGGCTTGCGGAATTTCTAAAGACTGAATCAATCCATGCAAATCCTGCTTGCGCACCGTCTTGCCGCGCGTGACTTCTTTGAGCTTCTCGTAGGCACCGGCGACGTTATAACGCCGCATGACCGTTTGAATCGGTTCCGCGAGTACCTCCCAGCTGGCGTCTAAATCCTGGGCAAGTGCTTCTTCGTTCAGCTCCAACTTGTTCAACCCAACGAGCAGGGATTGATTAGCCAACACGGCATAGCCGAGCGCCACGCCCATATTGCGCAACACGGTCGAGTCCGTCAAGTCTCGTTGCCAGCGGGAGATAGGCAGTTTCTCTGACAGGTGGCGTAGCAACGCGTTGGCCAAGCCCAGATTACCTTCGGCGTTTTCAAAATCAATCGGATTGACTTTGTGCGGCATGGTGGAAGAGCCGATCTCGCCGGCTTTTAGACTCTGCTTGAAGTATCCGAGCGAGATGTATCCCCACACGTCGCGTGCAAAGTCAATCAGAATCGTATCAGCGCGAGCCACTGCATCAAAAAGCTCTGCCATGTAGTCGTGCGGCTCGAGTTGAATGCTGAAAGCCTGAAAGTGCACTTGCAAATCTTGATCGATCACGCGCGCCGAAAACGCCTCCCAATCAATGTCCGGGTAGGCGATCAGGTGCGCGTTGAAATTGCCCACCGCGCCATTCATCTTGGCCATGAGCTTCACGCCGGCGATGCGCTCGCGAGCAGCTTCTAAGCGCACCAGCACATTGGCGATCTCCTTGCCGACCGTGGTGGGTGTGGCGGTTTGGCCATGCGTGCGGCTGAGCATCGGGACTGCAGCGTAGAGTTTGGCCAGTTCACGCAGCTTAGCGACAATCGCATCCAGCCCCGGCAGCAGAACGTCAGCCCGCGCAGCTTTCAGTTGCAAAGCATGAGAGGTGTTGTTAATGTCTTCACTCGTGCAGGCGAAATGCACATACTCGGCGGCTTTTTCAAGCGCCGCATGGCCTTTGAATTGCGCCTTGATCCAGTATTCCACCGCTTTCACATCATGATTGGTGGTCTTTTCGATGCTTTTGATCGCCAGAGCATCATGCTCGGAAAAATTGGCCACGAGGTGCGCCAAGTGATCGCGCGCGGCGGCAGGTAGCGGCGCGAACTCAGGCAGGCCAGCATCCGACAAAGCCACAAACCAAGCGACCTCGACCTCTACGCGGTGATGCATGTAGCCCTGCTCGCTCATCAATGGCCGCAGCGCGGCCAATTTGCCGCCATAACGACCGTCCAATGGCGACAAGGCATTGATCGGGCTCAAAACGGAGACAGCAGAAGGTTGGATGGGTGTAGACATAAGCCCCTGATTCTAAAAGCCCTACGGCCTGCCGGTGTACACAAGGCGCAGGTGTATCGGTTTGTTATTTGGATACGCTATTCATTTCGTAGCTTCAACCCCAGCATTGGTAAAGGCTATGCGGCTATTTGTCTTATAAAACACTTTCATAAGCTAACAATGATGTATCAACATGAAACTAACTAGTTGTCTAAAATACTGTCTAGTACACAAATAGAATAATTGGTTTATATTCCTTCCCATGGCGAGCCGGTGTGGCTAGCCAACCGGTCGCAGTTGGTCATTTCGCTGGCTGTAAATGTTTGAACTCATCGCTTTACCTGAAAGGAAGCACCATGAAAAAATCCCTCCTAGCCCTCGCATTGGGTTTTGGCTTATCAGTCAGCGCTTTTGCTGCCGACATCGTTGACACTGCAGTCAAAGCCGGCAACTTCAAGACGCTAGTTGCCGCTGTGCAAGCCGCTGGCTTGGTCGACACGCTCAAAGGC
>JANPAK010000422.1:0-4327 GCA_031429925.1 Variovorax sp. | reverse complement strand
ACAGCGAGGTCACAGAACTTGCACAAAACCTGCGTCACGGCGTGCCGTTCGCGACCCCCGTGTTTGACGGCGCAACTGAAGCCGAAATCAAGAGCATGTTGAAACTTGCCGATATGCCGCTATCAGGTCAGGTCACACTGTTTGACGGTCGTACGGGCGAAGCCTTTGACCGTCCTGTGACCATTGGTTACATTCACGTGTTGAAACTGCACCTCTTGGTCGACGACAAGATGCACGCGCGTTCGACCGGTCCATACAGCCTCGTTACGCAGCAGCCATTGGGCGGTAAAGCCCAGTTCGGTGGCCAGCGTTTCGGTGAGATGGAAGTATGGGCACTGGAGGCGTACGGTGCGGCCTACACGCTGCAAGAAATGCTGACGGTTAAGTCGGATGACGTGAATGGTCGTACCAAGGTGTACGAAAACATCGTCAAGGGCGAGCACACCATCCAGGCCGGTATGCCTGAGTCGTTCAACGTCTTGGTCAAGGAAATTCGTTCCTTGGGCATCGACATTGAACTTGAGCGTAATTAATCAGGAAAGGACAGTCAAATGAAATCATTGCTCGACCTGTTCAAGCAGTTCACACCCGATGAGCATTTCGATGCTATCCGTATCGGTATCGCCTCTCCGGAGAAAATCCGCTCTTGGTCTTTTGGTGAAGTCAAAAAGCCAGAGACGATTAATTATCGGACCTTCAAGCCGGAGCGTGATGGTCTGTTTTGCGCCAAGATTTTTGGTCCCATCAAGGACTACGAATGTCTTTGCGGTAAGTACAAGCGACTCAAGCATCGAGGCGTCATATGTGAGAAGTGCGGTGTTGAAGTTACCCAAGCAAAGGTGCGCCGTGAGCGCATGGGTCACATTGACTTGGCTGCGCCATGTGCTCACATCTGGTTTCTCAAATCCTTGCCATCGCGCTTGGGCCTTGTTCTGGATATGACGCTGCGCGACATTGAGCGCGTGTTGTACTTTGAAGCATATGTCGTGACAGACCCGGGCATGACGCCGCTGAAGAAATTCAGCATCATGACCGAAGATGACTACGATGCGAAAGTGCGTGAGTACGGCGACGAATTTCAGGCCAAGATGGGTGCAGAAGGCATCAAGGAATTGTTGGCAGCTATTGACTTGGACACTGAGATTGAAAGACTGCGAAATGATTTGACTGGCTCAGAGGTCAAGATCAAGAAAAGTGCCAAACGGTTGAAGGTACTTGAAGCGTTCAAAAAATCAGGTATGAAACCGGATTGGATGATCTTGGAGGTGCTGCCTGTTCTTCCCCCCGATCTGCGCCCTCTCGTACCGTTGGACGGTGGACGATTCGCTACTTCCGACTTGAACGACCTTTATCGCCGCGTGATCAATAGGAACAGCCGTTTGCGCCGTCTTCTCGAGCTCAAAGCACCCGAGATCATTGCACGCAATGAAAAGCGGATGCTTCAAGAGTCGGTTGATAGCCTGCTGGACAACGGACGTCGCGGTAAGGCTATGACTGGTGCGAATAAGCGCCCACTCAAATCTTTGGCAGATATGATCAAAGGCAAGAGTGGTCGTTTCCGCCAGAACCTTTTGGGCAAGCGCGTGGACTACTCAGGGCGTTCGGTTATCACCGTCGGTCCAACGCTGAAGCTGCATCAATGCGGGCTGCCTAAGCTGATGGCTCTGGAGTTATTCAAGCCGTTCATTTTCGCGCAGCTCGAAGTACGTGGTATCGCGACCACTATCAAGGCTGCAAAGAAAGAGGTCGAATCTGGCACGCCGGTCGTGTGGGACATCCTAGAAGAAGTCATTCGCGAACACCCGGTGCTGCTTAACCGCGCTCCGACGCTTCACCGTCTTGGCATCCAGGCCTTCGAACCGATTCTGATCGAAGGTAAAGCTATTCAGCTTCATCCGTTGGTGTGTTCTGCTTTTAACGCGGACTTCGACGGCGATCAAATGGCTGTTCACATCCCGCTCTCCGTAGAGGCACAGATTGAGGCCCGCACGCTGATGCTGGCTTCTAACAACGTGCTTTTCCCTGCTTCTGGCGAACCATCGATCGTCCCATCGCAAGACGTCGTGCTTGGCCTCTACTACGCGACGCGAGAGCGAATCAACGCCAAGGGTGAGGGCATGGTCTTCATGGACTTGGCGGAATTGCAACGTGCATTGGACGCTGGTGCAGTTGAGCTGACTTCGCGCGTCAATGTTCGCCTTATCGAATACGTTAAGGACAAAACAACCGAGGAATTTGTTTCCTCGATTCGTTTGCGTTCGACGACAGTCGGGCGCGCGTTACTTTCGGAAATTTTGCCTAAGGGTCTACCGTTCGAGAACATCGACAAGGCACTCAAGAAGAAGGAAATTTCCCGATTGATCAACACTTCCTTCCGCAAGTGTGGATTGAAGGAGACAGTCGTGTTTGCCGACAAGTTATTGCAAAGCGGTTTCCGCTTGGCGACGCGCGCCGGCATATCTATCGCGATTGACGACATGCTCGTGCCTAAAGAAAAGCACACGATCATTGCTCGCGCAAAGACTGAGGTAAAAGAGATTGCGACGCAGTACGCATCCGGTTTGGTGACAGCTGGAGAACGCTACAACAAAGTGGTCGATATTTGGGGCAAAGCTGGCGACGAAGTCTCTAAGGTGATGTATGCCCAGCTCTCTAAGGAGCGTACGATTGATCGCCATGGAAAAGACGTCGAGCAAGAGTCATTCAACTCAATCTACATGATGGCCGACTCTGGGGCGCGAGGCTCCGCAGCGCAGATTCGTCAGGTCGCTGGCATGCGTGGCTTGATGGCCAAGCCCGATGGCTCCATCATCGAAACTCCTATTACCGCCAACTTCCGTGAAGGCCTAAACGTATTGGAGTATTTTATTTCGACGCACGGTGCCCGAAAAGGTTTGGCAGACACGGCATTGAAGACAGCCAACTCTGGTTATTTGACGCGACGTTTGGTTGATGTGACGCAGGATTTAGTCGTCATTGAAGACGATTGCGGCACACAAAACGGCCAAGTCATGCGGGCCATTGTTGAGGGTGGTGAAACGATTGAGTCATTGCGCGACCGCATTTTGGGCCGCACCGTGATCGACGACATCATTCACCCCGAAACCCGTGCTGTGCTTGTCCCGTCAGGTCATTTGCTATCAGAAGACGAAATCGATGTCATCGAAGCCTCCGGTGTTGATGAGGTCAAGGTGCGCACCGTACTCAACTGTGAAACACGCTTTGGTCTTTGCGCCAAGTGCTATGGCCGCGATCTTGGCCGTGGCGGTTTGATCAATATGGGTGAAGCAGTTGGCGTGATTGCTGCGCAGTCTATCGGCGAGCCTGGCACGCAATTGACAATGCGCACCTTCCACATTGGCGGTGCAGCGTCTCGTGCTGCAGTTGCGTCCAGCGTAGAAGCCAAGAGCGCAGGTTCTATTAGTTTCAACAGTACCATGCGTTACGTGAGCAACAGAAAGGGTGACTTGGTGGTGATTTCTCGCTCAGGAGAGATTGTCATTGTTGACGATAATGGCCGCGAACGTGAGCGTCACAAAGTGCCATATGGCGCAGTTTTGGCGATCAAGGCGGATCAGGTCATCAAGGCTGGGAAAATTTTGGCGAATTGGGATCCTCTAACGCGCCCCGTCATTACTGAGTTTGCAGGGCAGGCCAGATTCGAAAATGTCGAAGAAGGTCTAACTGTTGCAAAGCAAGTTGATGAGGTGACCGGATTGTCGACTTTGGTTGTGATTGATCCGAAACGACGCGGCGCAGTGAAGGTTATTCGGCCGCAGGTAAAACTTATTGATGCTGCTGGCAAGGAAGTCAAAATTCCCGGCACGGACCATTCTGTGACGATCGGCTTTCAAATTGGCGCGTTGATTCAAGTGCGTGATGGCCAAGACGTTGGCCCAGGTGAGGTGTTGGCTCGTATCCCCGTGGAAGGTCAAAAGACCAGAGATATTACGGGTGGCTTGCCGCGAGTCGCCGAACTGTTTGAAGCCCGTTCGCCGAAGGACAAGGGAATTCTGGCCGAGATGACTGGCACCATTTCTTTCGGCAAAGAAACGAAAGGTAAAGTACGTCTTCAGATCACGGACCCTGAAGGAAAAGTTTGGGAAGAACTGATTCCTAAAGAGAAGAACCTTTTGGTGCACGAAGGCCAGGTGGTCAACAAAGGTGAGAACATCGTTGATGGTCCGGCCGATCCGCAGGATATTCTGCGCCTGTTGGGCATCGAAGAGTTGGCTCGATACATTGTTGACGAGGTGCAGGACGTGTATCGCTTGCAAGGCGTGAAGATCAACGACAAACACATTGAAGTGATTGTTCGCCAGATGCT
>JANPAK010000421.1:0-3128 GCA_031429925.1 Variovorax sp. | reverse complement strand
CATCCCATCCGTGCACCTGTTTCAGATAAATCGGTCGCGCTTGCAGCGCTTGCGCATACAGCGAACGGTTCGTCGCCACCGCTGCCGCATCATCGCCCACGTGATCACCGAGATTGAGGGCGTCATACGGCGCCTTGGATACGCCACCGCCGCGCAAGCTGCAGGCACTGCGTACAGAGGGTGGCGCAGGCCAATCGGGGACAAGCAAAGGCAGTGTCGTCATAAGCTCCTTGGATTGTAGGTGGCGTGCTCGCCTCTGCTACGATGATTGAAGACTTTAAGGACAATCCATGCCCAGTTTTGATACCGACTATCTGATCATCGGCGCAGGCGCCACCGGCCTGTCGTTCGCCGACACGCTGCTGCAAGAAAGCGACGCACACATCACGATTGTCGACAAGCATGCCCAGCCCGGCGGGCATTGGAACGATGCTTACCCTTTTGTGGCACTACACCAGCCCAGTGCGTTTTATGGCGTGAATTCGCTCGAGCTAGGCACACGGCGCAAAGACACGGCAGGGCATAACACCGGACTCTACGAATTGGCCGGTGGCGCGGAAGTGACCGGCTACTTTCACAAGGTGATGCACCAGGTGTTGCTGCCCAGCGGGCGCGTGCGTTACTTGCCGATGAGCAACTACTCGGGAATGCAAGATGGTACGGCTCGTGTGCAATCCATTCTCTCTGGGCAGGAATCGCAAATCACGGTGCGTAAAAAGCTGGTGGACGCTACTTTTTTCACGCCCCAAGTGCCGGCCACCACAGCGCCAAAATTCAAAGTGGCCGAAGGCGTGCGCCTTGTCACGCCCACACAGCTCACACAGATTTGGCAGAGCGACGATCGCCCGAAAAACTTTTGCATTCTCGGCGCTGGCAAGACGGCCATGGACGCCGCCGTCTGGCTGCTGACCTGCGGCGCTGCGCCTGAGAGCATTCACTGGGTCATGCCGCGCGATTCTTGGTTGGTCAACCGCATCACCACGCAGCCTGGCGAAGAATTCTTCGCGCATTCCATTGGCGGTGTCGCCAAGCAAATGAAAGCCTTGGCCGAGGCCACGAGTGTGGACGACCTGTTTGAGCGCCTTGAAGCCTCTGGTCAGATGCTGCGCATTGACCGCTCGCAAACACCCCGCATGTTTCACTACGCCACGATGTCGGAAGGTGAAGTCGCACTGCTGCGCCAAATCACACAAGTCAGCCGCAAGGGCCGCGTACAAGGGATTGAACCCGATGCCTTGTTGCTCGCCGAAGGCCGCGTGTCCATGCCTGCTGAAACGCTCTACATCAACTGCACCGCCTCCGGCGTAGACAAAGGCCACTCGCAAGCCGAAATGGCACCCATCTTCCAACCCGGCCTGATTGTGCCCAAGCTTGTGCGCACCCCGCTCGTCACCTTCAGCGCCGCCGTCTGTGCTTATGTTGAAGCGCATTACGAGGACGAATCCCTCAAAAACCAGCTCTGCGCGGTTGTCCCCTTCCCGCGCAACGTCGCGGGCTACATCGCGTCAACGATCGGCAATATGACCAACCAAGTGCGCTGGAGCCAAGACAAAAAGCTGCGCAACTGGATGACCAACAGTCGCCTCGATGGCTTCAGCAAGATGACGGCGAGCATTCAAGAAGACGATCACGAAAAAATCGCCATCCTGGGCGAGCTGCGCACTCAAGGTATGGCGGCGATGGGGAATGTGAAGAAACTGATGGCTTCAGCGGCCTGAGGGGCTGGGCTGGATCAGATCCCACTGGTTGCCGCAGAGATCTTCAAAGACGGCCACCGTGCCGTAGTCTTCAGTCTTGGGCTCGCGAACAAAACGCACGCCCTTGGTTTGATAGGCTTTGAAATCGCGCCAAAAATCGTCGGTGTAGAGGAATAAAAACACCCGCCCACCGGTTTGATCGCCGATGCGCGAGGCTTGATGCGCGCCGCTAGCCTGAGCGAGCAGCAGGCGCGACTCCTTTGCTCCCGGAGGCGCCACTACCACCCAGCGCTTGTCTTGCGCTGCTTGATAGATGTCTTCAACCAAGCGAAAGCCCAGCTGGTTCACATAAAACGCAATCGCTTCGTCATAGTCGCGTACCAATATTGAGACCAGCCCTAGATGCTGTGTCATGCCGGTATTCCTTCGCTACAAAAGCCAGCGGGCACCGGCTCAAGCTTCCGGCGTGTTCGTATCAGGGGCGCCTCGTTCTAAGTCAGCGCGAGCTTTACTCGCAAGCATTTGGTACTTCCGGCGAAATGCGTGCAGCGTCTCCTCCTCCAGCTCTTCCAAATCCATCAATGCGTTGTGCGCGCCTTGGGTGGCGCGAATCAACTCATCGAGCTTGATTTGAATCGCTTCCGTGTCACGGTTTTGAGTGTTTTGAATCAAAAACACCATCAAGAAAGTGATGATTGTTGTACCGGTATTGATCACGAGTTGCCAAGTATCGCTGAAGGCAAACAAGGGCCCCGTGATGATCCAGACGGCGATGATGGATACCGCCAGTGCAAAGGTTCGCGGCTTTCCGCAGTAGTGCGACGCCAATTTGGCAAAACCAGAATATCCATTCGCAGTTTGCATGTTGAACTTCCTCCAAGACGCGACGCCAAGCGGGCGTCGTGCCATCGTACCGCCGTTTCGTCCGGTCAACCAGCGCCGTTAGCTTTCGTTGTGCGCCACTTGAATCTCTTTGCGCGAGCGCGTCGCCACATCATAGATATTGAAATTGCTCATGGTTCGGCCATACAAATGGATGCTAACCGCGCGCGGCCTGTCTTCTGGCACGCCAGTGACATGGATGTGATCCGGGTTTGGAACAAAACTTGTCACCGCGCCACGCCCGAGTAAGACCACCCCGCCACGCACCAAATCAATTTCAGTATCAGCACCGCGATCGGGTGACAGTCGCACGTAGCTGCGCTCCTCCAGCACGCCTTCGACGATGCCCACCACGCCCCAACTACCATGATCATGAATGGGCGTCCACTGGCCGGGCTGCCACACCAATGCATAAAGCGAAAGGCTACGATCAGGCGCTTCAAAAATCAAATTGCGGGCGTAGCCCTTATCGCTACTCTGATAGTGCTGAGGCTCCAAAAACGTGCCCGCATGCTCGATCAAATCCAACATCAACGGCGCTAAGCTCAG
>JANPAK010000420.1:0-9908 GCA_031429925.1 Variovorax sp. | reverse complement strand
ATGTGACGATCGAGCAGGATCTCGCCCGGCGCGATCTCACTATGAATTCAATAGCACTCCGCGCAGACTTTATATCGGCAGGAGGCCATTTTGACCTTGAAACCTTACCTCCCGACGCGCTGATTGACCCTTTCGCCGGCCAGCAAGATATCAAAGAGCAATTGCTGCGCCACACCAGCCCCGCTTTTGAAGAAGACCCCGTGCGTATCCTGCGCGTGGCGCGCTTCGCCGCGCGATATCCGGGTTTTTCTGTGGCCAAGCCCACGATGGATTTGATGCGGCTTATGGTGGCAGCCGGCGAAGCAGATGCCCTAGTTGCTGAGCGCGTGTGGCAAGAAATTGCCAAGGGTTTGTTGGAAGAAAAACCGTCGCGCATGTTCCAAGTCTTGCGGCAATGTGGCGCGTTGCAGGTCTTACTGCCCGAAGTCGAGCGCCTATGGGGCGTGCCGCAGCGGGCTGACTATCACCCGGAGATTGACACCGGTGTGCACCTGATGATGGTGCTCGATATGGCCGCTCAGCTCCGAGCGCCGCTGCCCGTACGCTTTGCCTGCCTGATGCATGATTTGGGCAAAGGCACGACGCCACCCGACGTCTTGCCGCGCCATATTGGGCATGAAGAGCGAAGCGTGCGTCTGCTCATTCCGGTGAGCGAGCGCTTACGTGTTCCCGTCGAATGCAAAGAATTGGCCGTCGTCGTTGCCCGTGAGCACGGCAACATCCATCGCAGCCAAGAGCTCAACGCCACCGCCACGCTGCGCTTGTTAGAGCGCTGCGATGCCATTCGTAAACCGCAGCGCTTTGCGCAAGTCCTGCAAGCCTGCGAGTGCGATGCCCGTGGGCGGCTTGGTTTGCAAGATGCGCCGTATCCGCAAGCCACCCGTTTGAACAGTGCACTCCAGGCGGCTCTGGGCGTATCCACGGCGCCCATCGCCGCGAACGCCTTGGCGCAGGGCCAGCGAGCCGAGCAAATTGGGCAGGCGATTGCCGCTGCAAGAATCCAGGCTATTGACGCAATGCTGTGAAAAATGGGGTGGCAGTCTAAAATGCCTTCATGATTTCACGCGAACCCACCATCGAACGCTTGGCCACGGCTCAAGCCCTCCTGCTCACTCCTTTTGGTCTCAATGAGAGCCATCTTTTCAAGGCTTTGGATGTGATCAAAGCCAATCGAATCGATGAAGCCGATTTGTATTTCCAATACACCCGCTCCGAAGGCTGGAGCTTGGAAGAGGGCATCGTCAAAACAGGCTCGTTTTCTATTGACCAAGGCGTCGGTGTGCGCGCTGTGAGTGGTGAGAAAACGGCCTTTGCATATTCCGACGATATTTCTTGGGCCTCGCTCCTGGATGCTGCCCAAACTGTACGCTCTATTGGGGCGGCTGGCGGCGCAAAATCTGCGAAGAGTGCTACTAAAAAAATAGCATCAGCCCGCAAACTCTACAGCGGCGTTGATCCAATTTCTACGCTAGACAGCACCACCAAGGTCAAGCTGCTGGAGAAAGTTGAAAAGCTCGCTCGCTCCAAAGACAAGCGGATTGTGCAAGTGATGGCCGGCTTAGCCAGTGAGTACGATGTGGTGCTGATCGCCCGCGTCGATGGCACGCTTGCAGCGGACGTGCGCCCGCTGGTGCGGCTGTCGGTCACCGTGATCGCGGAGCAAAAAATCAAAGGTGAGATGCGCCGCGAGATGGGCTCGGGTGGTGGCGGTGGGCGCTTTGGCCTCGCTTATTTTGATGATGCGCATATTGAGGAATACGTCAGTAGTGCGGTCAAAGCAGCGCTGACCAATCTTGAATCGCGGCCTGCGCCGGCCGGCGAGATGACTGTGGTGCTTGGCCCCGGCTGGCCGGGTGTGTTGTTACACGAAGCGGTGGGCCACGGTTTGGAAGGTGATTTCAATCGCAAAGGCTCCAGTGCGTTTGCCGGCATGATCGGTAAGCGGGTAGCCGCGAAGGGCGTGACGGTGCTGGATGACGGCACAATCGCCGATCGGCGCGGCTCGCTCAATGTGGATGACGAAGGCAACGCCTCTCAGAAAAACGTGCTCATTGAAGACGGCATTTTGAAGGGCTACATTCAAGACAGCATGAATGCCCGCCTGATGAAGACCAAGCCCACCGGCAATGGCCGCCGCGAGAGCTATGCCGCCGTGCCGATGCCGCGCATGACGAACACTTACATGCTCAATGGCGACAAAACTCCTGAGGAAATCGTGGCCAGCATCAAGCGCGGCTTATACGCCACGAATTTCGGCGGTGGTCAAGTCGATATCACTTCCGGTAAATTCGTGTTCTCCGCCAGCGAAGCCTTTTGGGTGGAAAACGGCAAGATTCAATACCCGGTGAAGGGCGCAACGATTGTGGGCTCGGGCCCTGAATCACTCAAAAAAGTCACGATGATCGGCAATGATCTGGCGCTGGACAGCGGCGTGGGCGTGTGCGGCAAAGAAGGCCAGAGCGTGCCGGTCGGTGTGGGTCAACCCACACTTCGCATTGAAGGCCTGACCGTGGGTGGCACCGCTTAGGCTGGTCAGAAATCTAGCCGGCGCTGGTAAAAGGCTACTTTTCAGCGGGTTTTTCTGCGCCATTGGTGCGGTTTCATACAGTAGATTTCGCCAATCGACGAGACAATCGTGCGATGGCTGCCAATTCGCAATTTCAACTCGATCCAGAAACAGGCTTGCCCGATATCCCCGACTTCCCGGTGTTCGGCCAAGCGCTGCGCTGGGTATCGGATGACGCAGAGACGCATCGGGTCTCTGATGGGATGGCTGAGCTGTCCATGGTTATTGAGCGGGTGGCTCACGCGCTGTCAAGTCATGCACGTGGCGCCTCGCTGGGGCCTTTGCTGGTGGACTTACTGACAGCATTGCGCAAACATCGTCAACTCGTCGCCAATTTGTCTGAAAAATGGCGCATTTTCTACCAACATGCCGCTTACCTGGCAGCACTGAACAATTTCCGGGTCTTGGTGGGGCAATGGTTGGCGGAGCGCAACATCATTGGAGACAACGAAGTCGTGATTGAGGATTTTGAAATGATCGGCTGGCTTACCTTGGGCGAGGGCTTAATGATGATCGATATTTACGAACAGGCAATGTCTCAAATTCGCAGGGCCTCTGAAGAGCAGGTTATCGAGGAATCACGCTTGGTGCGTGCCAAGGGCTGGTGGGGCAAATTGAGAGGCAACGGATAGTCACTCGCGCATATGACGGGCTGCGTCGAAGCCCACGATATTCCATGTTAAGATTTCTTCTATGCAAAACTTCTTTTACTTTTATTTTTGGTTCTCAGTCCCCGGCGGACGAGAGGCAAATGCATAAGTAACACCTGCACCCTCATCTAACCGCCGAGCTTCCAAGCTCAGGCGGTTTTTTTATTCCAATTCCTTTGTCATCAATCTCAAGGAGCCTTTCATGTCCAACAAACCCACAAGTGATGCGTGGTATCCGCCCGGCAGCCAACCGCAAGACCGTACCAGTCAAACCGACGACGCTCGCATCAAGGACATTACCGTGCTCCCGCCTCCCGAACATTTGATTCGCTTTTTCCCGATTCGTGGCACAACGATCGAATCGCTGATCGAACGTACCCGCAAAAACATCCACAACATCATGCACGGCAAAGACGACCGCCTGCTGGTCGTGATCGGCCCCTGCTCGATCCACGATCCTGCAGCGGCGGTCGATTACGCGCGCCGACTCAAGGATGTGCGCGCCAAATATGCCGACACGCTGGAAATCGTGATGCGGGTTTACTTTGAGAAGCCGCGGACCACGGTCGGCTGGAAGGGTTTGATCAATGATCCGTACCTCGATGAAAGCTACCGCATTGATGAGGGCTTGCGCATTGCCCGGCAACTACTGATTGAGATCAACCGCATCGGCCTGCCTGCGGGCAGCGAATTCCTTGACGTGATTTCTCCGCAATACATTGGCGACTTGATTTCTTGGGGCGCCATTGGTGCGCGCACCACCGAAAGCCAAGTGCACCGCGAGTTGGCTAGCGGCTTGTCGGCACCGATTGGTTTCAAGAACGGTACCGATGGCAATATCAAAATTGCTACCGATGCGATTCAAGCCGCTGCGCGCGGTCACCACTTCCTCTCTGTTCATAAGAACGGGCAAGTTGCCATTGTGCAAACCAACGGCAACCAAGACTGCCATGTGATTCTGCGTGGCGGCAAAGCGCCCAACTACGACGCGGGCAGCGTGGCCGCTGCGTGCAAGGATTTGAGCGCAGCCAAACTGCCACCGACCTTGATGGTCGATTGCAGCCATGCCAACAGCTCCAAGCAGCACGAACGGCAGCTTCACGTCGCGCAAGACATCGCTGGGCAGATTGCAACCGGCAGCAAAAGTATTTTCGGCGTGATGATCGAGAGTCATTTGCTCGATGGCGCGCAGAAATTCACGCCGGGTAAAGATGCTGTCTCAGACTTGCGCTACGGTCAAAGCATCACCGATGCCTGTCTCGGCTGGGATGATTCGATGCAGGCGCTGGAGGCGCTGTCGGCAGCGGTGAAGCAGCGCCGCAGTTGATCTGGTTGACGCGCAAGCTGACTCGCCATGCGGCGGGTCAGCTCAGCGCTTACAGCTTAGGCAAGCGAAGCGAATCCACGATGCCGCGAATGAGCTTCACGCGTTTGGCAGAGTAGGGCGGCGTGAAGAATTTTTCTAAGCGCAGGCGCCCCGCGGTCAGCACCGCACGCTCATGCGAAAACGCTTTAAAACCGTGATGGCCATGTGCACTTCCGATACCGGAATTGTTGACGCCGCCGAACGGCAAATTGCCGTGAGCGAAATGCATCATGCATTGATTGATACACACACCGCCTGAGCTGGTTTGCAGCAGCAGCCGCTCGATGCGCTTCTCATCACGGCTATAGATGTACAGCGCCAAGGGTTTAGGCTGAGCGTTGATTTGCGTGACTACCGCCTGAAGATCGGTGTATTGAAGGATAGGCAACAGAGGGCCAAAGATCTCCTCTTGCATGATGAGGGTTTCGTGGCTCACGTTGTCTATCAATGTGGGTGCGATCATGCATTCATCGAGATCAACCTGTCCGCCCACAAGTACGCGTGCACCATGGTTTTTCGCATCGCTGAGTAATTGCGCTAAGCGCCTGGTGTGGCCCTCATTGACGATGTGCGTCAGATCTGGGTTCTTGAGCCGCTTGGCTGGTGCACCATAGAAGTTCGTTAGCGCGTCTTTGCAGGCCAAGAGAAACGCAGCTTTCACACTGGCGTGCACGTAGATATAGTCCGGCGCAATGCAGGTTTGCCCACCATTGATGAACTTGCCCCACATCAAATTCTCAGCCGCCAGTTTCACATCAGCAGTTTCGTCAACGATGGTGGGCGATTTGCCGCCGAGCTCTAAGGTGACGCTGGTCAAATGTTTGGCGGCGGCGGCCATCACGAGCTTGCCCACAGCGGGCGAGCCAGTGAAGAAGATGTGATCAAAGGGCATGGCCAGCAGTGCTTGCGACGTGGCTTGAGCCCCTTCGAAGTAAGCGACTTCGGTGGGATCAAACACTTCTGCGATGATCAGCCCCATCAAAGCGGACACATGGGGCGTCATCTCTGAGGGCTTCAAGATGACCGTGTTGCCCGCTGAGATCGCGCTCACCAAAGGACCAAAACACAAATTGAGTGGGTAGTTCCATGGCGCAATGATCAGCACACGGCCACGGGGCTGATAGCGTACTCGAGCTGTGGAGCCGACCGATGTGACTGTGGCCTTGATACTCTTTGGAGCCATCCAGCTTTTTAAGCTGCCGATAGCATGGCGCATTTCATCCAGTACAGGCATCAGCTCTGCGCCTTCTACTTCCGCAATGCTTTTACGCATATCTAGCGCGAAGGCCTGATAAAACTCGCTACGCCGCGCCAGCATGGCGCTGCGCAATTGCTTGATCCGCGCAATGCGATCATGGGCTGTGGATTCTCTCAAGGCAAGCGCTACCGGGCCTTGTGCCTCAAATGCCGCACGCATCAGAGGTTCGGGGGTTTCGTGAGGCACAACGGCCTGAAGCGAGGTGAAAGAAGAGGCAGAGACTTTACGGACAGAAGACATGGGGCGAGGCGGTGTTGGGTGGGGCGACTTAAAAGAAGCTAGGTAGGCGCAGTGAGTTCACGATGCGCCGAATGAATTGGAAACGCTTCTCCGTGTACGGCGGTGCGAACAATTTTTCCGCGCGGATCCGACCGCCGGTGAGCACGGCGCGCTCATGCGAGAAGGCTTTGAAGCCGAAATGACCGTGGCCATTGCCGATGCCAGAATTGTTCACGCCGCCAAACGGCAAATTGCCGTGGGCATAGTGCACCATGCAGTGATTGATACAGGCGCCGCCCGAACTGGTCTCGCTCAACAGGCGCTGGGTTCGTGCGCTATCGGTGCTGTACACGTACAGCGCGAGAGGCTTGGGTTGAGCATTGATTTGCGCAATGACTGCGGAGAGGTCCGAATACTCCGCGATGGGCAGCAAGGGTCCAAAAATCTCTTCGGTGAGGATGCGAGAGTCGGGTGCGGCGCCTTCGATCAAGGTCGGTGCAACAAAGTGGGCTTCTTCATCGATTTGGCCACCGACCAATACGCGCGCACCGCCTTGCTTGGCATCGGCGAGGATGCGTGCGAGGCGCTGGGTGTGGCGAAGATTCACAATATGGGTGAGGTCAGGATTGGCGGCGCGCGTGCTCTCTTCGCCATACAACTTGTCGAGAGCTTTGAGGCAGGCTTGCACGAAAGCGGCCTTCACTGAGGCGTGCACGTAAAGGTAATCGGGTGCGATGCAGGTCTGGCCGCTGTTGAGGAACTTGCCCCACATGATGTTTTCGGCGGCCATGCTGATATCGGCGGTCTCGTCCACAACGGTGGGAGATTTGCCGCCTAGTTCGAGTGTGACGCTGGTGAGATTTTTCGCTGCCGCTGCCATCACGATCTTGCCCACGGCGGGCGAGCCCGTGAAGAAAATGTGATCAAACGGCATGGCCAGCAGAGCTTGCGAAGTGGCCTGGGCGCCTTCAAATAAGGCTACTTCGGTTCGATCAAAGACCGAACCGATGATTTGGCTGATCAGCGCTGACACGGCAGGCGTCATCTCAGAGGGCTTGAGGATCACCGTATTGCCGGCAGCCAATGCTGAGACCAGCGGACCCAAACACAAATTGAGGGGGTAATTCCAAGGTGCAATGATGAGCACCCGGCCACGCGGCTGATAGTGGATACGCGCTTTGAGGCCCAGCGTGGTGCTGGTGGGCCAAACGCGCTTGGGCTTCATCCAGCCCTTGAGCCCACCGATCGCATGCCGCATTTCATCCAGCACAGGCATCAGTTCAGTCGCTTCTACTTCTGCTTTGCTTTTGCGCATATCTTGTGCGAAGGCAGCATAAAGGGCTTCTCGCTGTGCCAGCAAGGCTTCGCGCAACGCTTTGATGCGGGCAATCCGATCGCCTGCAGTGGACGAACGAAGCGCGAGGGCTTTTGGGCCTTGCGCTTCAAACACGGTTTGCATCAGCTCTGGAGCTGCTTCAGCAGCGGGCTCAGCAGGTAATGTAGCGGCGTGTGCGGAAAGTTCGGAAGTCATAGGAGCCAATCAGTTGATGACGCAAAAGAGCGAAAAGTAGCAGCAGAGCACTTTAACGCCAATCGGGGGAGGTGGCGAGGGTGAAGACTCTAGGGCGCCGGCATGCATTTTCTCGAAAAACGTGTTTCGGCGGGCTTTCACCGCTGTTAAAAACGAGAATCCTGAGATGTGTCACCTTTGTGCCGTCGGGTAAGCACTAGGCCACTTTAGGTGTCTCACTCAGTCACATAGCTGAGAGCCAGCGTGGGCGATATGCAATAAAGTCTGAATGACGTAATCGGTACCAGACGCTGCTGTGATGGGCGCGAGATAAAGCCGCGACAATCAGCGGATGAGTTTTTCCGTACCCGATCTAAGTCAGAAAGCTTGGCCACTGGCCGTGGGTGGCATGATCGCCGGCTATGCGCAAGCTGTCTCGATTGCCGCGCCATGGAATGGGCAGCCGCTGTGGTGGTTGCAAATGCTCTCGATTGCTGGTTTGGTGATGCTGCTGGATCGCGCATCATCTGCGCGGCAGGCGGCGTTACTGGGCTGGTTGTTTGCGACTAGCTGGCTGTGTGGCACAGTGTGGTGGCTCTATATCAGCATGCATGTGTATGGCGGGCTCGCTGCGCCGCTGGCGGCTTTCGCTGTCTTTGCATTGTGCGGATTTTTGGCCTTGTATTACGCAGTTGCGAGCTATTTTTACAAGCGTTTTAGGCAGATTACCCTTGTCAATCCTGTGTTGGGTGCTATTGTTTTCGCAGCGGCATGGATGCTGGCTGAGTTAGCGAGAGACAGTTGGTTTACCGGGTTCCCGTGGGGCGCGGGAGGATATGCGCATGTGGATGGCCCCTTGTCCGGCTACGCCACTTGGTTGGGTGTGTATGGATTGGGTGCGTTGGTCGTGTGGCTCGGCGCTTTGATTCCTCACTTGATAGCATGTGGCCGTTTGCAACGCATTTTGGCGATTACTTTGGTCGCACTGCCGAGCGTGGCTCAAATGGACGAAGCCTGGCTGCAGCGGTTCACCAAAAGCAGTGGCGATGCGGCGATTTCTCTGCTGCAAGGCAATATCCCTCAAGGCGAAAAATTCGACTCCTCTACTGGGGTGAAAGCATCACTGGACTGGTATCGGGAGCAGCTGTCGTTGAGTCGCGCGCCACTGACGATCACGCCTGAGACGGCGATTCCCTTGCTGCCCCGCCAGCTTCCCGAGGGCTACTGGGAATCGATTCGCGCGCAGTTCAGTTCTGCCAAGCAGGCTGCGCTCGTCGGCATCCCTCTCGGCGATTTCGAGAAGGGCTATACCAACTCTGTGCTGGGCTTGAAGCCCGGCCACGCGCAGCCCTATCAATACGACAAACACCATCTCGTGCCCTTTGGCGAATTCATCCCGCCGCTGTTCAAATGGTTCACGCAGATGATGAACATTCCACTGGGCGATTTCAATCGCGGCGCGGTGGGGCAAAGCAGCTTTGAATGGGCGGGGCAGCGCTGGGCGCTGAACATTTGCTACGAAGATTTGTTTGGCGATGAACTGGCGCGGCGCTTTGTGGATGAAAAGACCGCGCCCACGGTGATGGTGAATGTGAGCAATATCGGCTGGTTTGGTAATACTGTGGCGATTGATCAGCATTTGCAGATCAGCCGCATGCGCGCGCTCGAACTTGGCCGCCCGATGGTGCGCGCCACCAACACCGGAGCCACTGTGATCATCAACCATCGCGGCGAGGTGACGCACAGCTTGCCGCGGCACACGCGGGGTGTGCTCACAGGCACCGTGGAGGGCAGACAGGGCATCACGCCCTTTGCCTGGTGGGCGGGGCGCTTTGGACTTTGGCCGCTGTGGATGCTGGGAATTGCTATTATTTCAATAGCGTTTCGCGCAGTAATGGTAAGGTCTAGAGCCTGAATATGCTTAACATTCCGGTCAATTTCACCGGTTTCGAGCAGCAGACTGACCCATGCGCACCAGGCGTCCAGGCCGAGCATCGGTGATCTGCCCTTCGCGTTGCACACATTGCCCCGCGACCCAAGTGCCGATGTAGCCGCTGGCTTCTTGCAGCAAGCGTCGTCCACCGGCTGGTAGATCGCGCACGATGTGCGGTTTGTTCAACGCCAATCGGCTCGGATCGATCAGATTCATGTCGCCGCGCAGGCCCACTTGGATCAAACCGCGATCGCGAAAACCGAAGTACTTTGCGTTGCGCCCCGAGAGCATGTTTACTGCTTGTTGTAGGCTAATCGGTGCTTCAGTCGCACCCTTTTTCGCCCAGTGCGTGAGCATGAACGTGGAAAAACTCGCATCGCAAATCGTGCCTACATGTGCGCCCGCG
>JANPAK010000419.1:0-13832 GCA_031429925.1 Variovorax sp. | reverse complement strand
GCACTGTCGGCCTTCTATCACGACAGCACTGACATCCACAATGCTGAACATCGCGATATTTCAGCTATCCGCCTGATTGCCAAGATGCCCACTCTCGTAGCCATGGCTTACAAGTACAGCGCTGGTCAACCTTACATTTATCCTAAGAATGATCTTTCTTACTCCGGCAACTTCATGCGCATGATGTTTGCGACGCCATGCGAAGACTACAAGGTCAACGCGGTCATTGAGCGCGCTGTGGATCGCATCTTCATCCTGCACGCCGATCATGAGCAAAACGCCTCCACTTCCACCGTGCGCCTGTGCGGCAGCTCCGGCACCAACCCATTTGCCGCCATTGCTGCAGGTGTGGCCTGCCTTTGGGGTCCCGCTCACGGCGGCGCCAACGAAGCTTGCTTGAATATGCTGGAAGATATTCAGCGCATGGGCGGTGTCGCCAAAGTCGGCGAGTTCATGGAGAAAGTCAAAGACAAAAACTCCGGTGTCAAACTCATGGGCTTCGGTCATCGCGTTTACAAAAACTACGACCCTCGCGCCAAGCTCATGCAAGAAACCTGCAATGAAGTGCTCACCGCGCTCGGCCTAGAAAACGACCCGCTCTTCAAGCTCGCAAAAGAGCTTGAAAAGATTGCCCTGGAAGATGACTACTTCGTGCAGCGCAAGCTCTACCCGAACGTCGATTTCTACAGCGGCATCGTGCAACGTGCCATCGGTATCCCTGTAAAGCTCTTCACCGGCATTTTCGCCTTGGCTCGCACTGTAGGCTGGATCGCTCAGCTCAACGAGATGATCGGCGATCCAGAATACAAGATCGGACGCCCACGCCAGCTGTACACGGGATCTGTGAAGCGAGATGTTGCACCTATTGCCAAACGTTGAGCTTAGCTTTAATGAAGAACCCGCGTTGAGCGGGTTTTTTAATTGCGTTCTGATGCAGTTTATTGGTTTAACCACCGTTTTTATTGCGCTAAATGCTATTTAATTAATAGCAGCTGCATTTTTGATGTCAGTCTCTGGGTTGGTTTTTGAACAGCTTTTCTTTGCGTAGTTCCGCTGGAACTACGGTATAGCGCTTGGCATATCCCGCAGACCACCAAATCTTTGCCACAATGCAAAGCATGAAGATCACCCAACTCGAAACCATTCGCCTCGCCGAATTCCCCAACATCATTTGGGTGCGCCTGCACACCGACGAGGGCATCACCGGGCTGGGCGAGACCTTCATGGGCGCGGCGGCGGTGGAGGCTTACCTGCATGAATGGGCGGCGCACAAACTCTTAGGCAAAGATCCGCTGCAAATTGAAGCGCGCAACAAAGACATCACGGGCTATCTCGGCTGGCGGGGCTCTGGCGTAGAGACGCGGGGCAATAGCGCAGTGGATATTGCACTCTGGGATATTTTTGGCAAAGCAGCCAACATGCCGGTGCGCGTGGCGCTCGGTGGGGAATCTCGGCAAGCGATTCGCATTTACAACACCTGCGCTGGCTACCAGTATGTGCGTAGCACCACTAACCAGAGCACATCGAATTGGGGCCTGGGCAACAAAGCCGGGCCCTATGAAGACTTAGCAGGCTTTTTGAATCATGCCGATGAGCTGGCGCTCTCGCTGCAATCAGAGGGCATCACGGCCATGAAAATTTGGCCCTTTGACCCGGCTGCGGAGGCCAGCGACGGGCAGTACATCAGCCCCGCTGATTTGGACAAAGCATTGGAGCCTTTTCGAAAAATCCGCCAAGCCGTGGGAAACAACATGGACATCATGGTGGAATTCCACAGCCTGTGGAGGCTGCCGATGGCGCAAAGAATAGCCCGCGCACTCAAAGAATTCAACACCTTCTGGCACGAAGATGCGATCCGTATGGATTCGCTCGATCTTTTGAAGCAATACGCGCCACACACCGATGCGCTGATTTGCGCCAGCGAAACGCTTTCCTACAAGTATGGCTTTAAGGATTATTTGCAAACGGGTGTGGCGGGTATCGTGATGCTAGATCTGAGCTGGTGTGGTGGCCTGACAGAAGCGCGAAAAATAGCAGCGATGGCCGATGCGTGGCAATTGCCGGTCGCGCCGCATGATTGCACCGGTCCCGTCGTGTGGGCTGCTTCCACACAGCTTTCACTGCATGCACCGAACGCACTTATCCAAGAGAGCGTGCGGGCGTTTTACAGCGGTTGGTATAAAGAATTGGTGACTGAATTGCCCACCGTGAAGAACGGCATGATCTCGCTGAACAACAAACCCGGTTTGGGTTTGGAACTGCTACCTGATCTTCATTTGCGCAAAGATGCGACGGTTCGAGTCGCAAAGATTTAAAGCAAGAATCACGACATGCATTCCATCTTTCCACAAGACGCAAGCCGCGCCACCTTGATTACTCGCGTCAATATGCCCAACTTGGGCGCGGTGCTTGCTCTCGCGACGCCCAATGCACTGTATGACCTGAGCAGCATCGCGCCGACATGCGCAGATTTGCTGGCGTTGGATGATCCAGCGGGACGAATAGCCGTGCAGCGCTCGCAGTTACCCAAACTGGCAGACATGCAAGCTGTATTGGCCAACTACTTGTTCGCTGAGCCGGACAGAGCCATGCCGCGCTTACTCGCGCCCTGCGATTTGCAGCCGATCAAGGCCGCTGGCGTGACTTTTGTGGCGAGCATGCTAGAACGCGTGATTGAAGAGCAAGCCCGAGGTGATGCCTCAAAAGCTCTGACTGTTCGCGAGATGGTGACAGCGACCATTGGCGATAACTTGCGAGCCATCGTGCCTGGCTCTGAGAAAGCCACGCAGGTCAAGGCCGTGCTCATGGAGTTGGGGCTATGGAGCCAGTATTTGGAAGTTGGCATTGGGAAAGACGCAGAAGTATTCACCAAATCGCAGCCGATGAGCGCGGTGGGCTATGGCGCTGAGATTGGCATTCATCCCGAAAGCCAGTGGAACAACCCGGAGCCGGAGGTGGTGCTTGCTGTCTCGCCGCAAGGCGTAGTGCACGGCGTTGCGCTGGGCAATGATGTGAATCTGCGCGATATTGAAGGCCGCAGCGCCCTCCTTCTGGGCAAGGCGAAAGACAACAATGCATCCTGTGCGATTGGGCCGTTTATCCGCTTGTTTGATGCGCATTTCAGTATTGACCATGTGCGGCAAGCTGAGATTCGTTTGGTTGTGACGGATGATGAAGGCTTCATGATGGAAGGCAGCAGCTCGATGAACCAGATCAGTCGTGATCCTCTGAATCTCGTGGCACAAACGCTGAATGCCAATCACCAATACCCCGATGGCTTTATGCTGTTTTGCGGCACGATGTTTGCGCCAACGAAAGATCGCTTCGGCGCAGGTCAAGGATTCACACATGCGGTAGGCGATTGCGTAACCGTGAGCAGCCCGCTTTTGGGTGAACTGACCAATTGGGTGAACACCTGCGACCAGATCACGCCATGGACCTATGGCTCACGTGCATTGATGCGAGACTTGGCGAAACGCGGATTGCTGTGAAACGATGAACGCACCGCGCAGGTTGACAGTGTGTAAAATTACAGTCTCGGACAGGAGACCGTCATGAGCAACGCAGCTTCACCTCTCAGCGAAAGCGCCGCGCCAGAGCGCAAAGTCGATCAACTGATCGCACATTACGGCAGCAGCCACACGCACCCCACCAATGAGCTGATTCATTTTGCAGCCATTCCGCTGATCATGCTCAGCCTCTGTGGCCTGATTTTTGCCATTCACCCTTGGTTAGCCTATGCCTTTGTCGCTGCCAGCATGGTGTATTACGCACGGCTCTCGATCGTGTTCCTGATCAGCATGGCGGTCTGGTCAGTGGGCATTCTCGCTCTGATTCACGCCATGGGCTCGCATGTGCTCCTCGCGTCTGTTGTCATTTTTATTGGCGCTTGGATCATCCAATTTATCGGCCACAAGATCGAAGGCAAGAAACCCAGTTTCTTCGAAGATATTCAATACCTCTGGGTCGGCCCCATGTTTGTGCTCTCCAAGCTGTTTATCAAGCTGGGCATCAAGTGGTAAACCGCATCGCCGATCTCAAGCAAATTTGAAACCGGCCAGACCCGCGGCCAAGATCAGCAAGGCCAAGATAGCCAAGACAGCGACCAAGTGCGTCAACACTTGTGCAGACACGCGGCTGAAGACCAAGCGACCGATGGGTATGGCCAAGAGCGATCCCCCCGTCATCCATAGCGCCATCGCGAGATTCAAGCTACCCGCGGCGCCATAGAAAAGCGCGGTGACGCTGGACAGTATCAAACCAATCACCAGTGAAGTTCCGATGATGCGCTGCGTGCTCTCGCTACCCTCAGCCATCAAGGCAGGCACCACCAAGACGCCACCGCCCGTGCCCGTAGCGCCCACGAGAGCGCCCGTGGCCAAGGCCGTCGTGCGGATTTTCATGCGCATCAAGCCCCGCTTGATCTGCGGCACATAGATGGAAGCCACCGCCAAACTGCCTATCGCAAGCACCAGCAGTTTCAAAAACAACTCGACCACCGGTGTGCCTTGCGGCCAAGCCGTGGGCAAAGCCAGGCTGATCAAGGCCGCCAACCAAAGGCAGGCCACCACACTGGCGGGCACAAAGGCTTTGAGCAAACGACGCGAGACATTGCGCTGCTGGATGTGCGACAGACCTGCCGTGACTTTGCACGCCACGGAAAACAGACTTGCCGTGCCAACCGCCGTGGCCACTGGCACGCCAAACACCGTGACCATCACCGGCACAACGATCACACCTGCGCCCACACCTGAGAGGTAAATCAGCAAACCGGCTGCTGCGCCAAAGAGTAGCCATTGGATTTCTTGTGGGGTAGGCATACAGAAGATTATCGCTGACCCAACATTTGATACAGCCTCATTTGCACGACACAATCAGGCATGCCAGCCTACAAAATCCCACGCTCTGTCTTGGTGGTCATTTACACGCTGCAGCGCCAAGTGCTATTGATCGAGCGCGCCAACGAGCAAGGCATGGCTTCTGGTTTTTGGCAATCGGTGACCGGCAGCTTGGATTTTGAAGACGAATCATTTTGGGATTGCGCTGTGCGCGAGGTGCGCGAGGAAACCGGACTCGATGCCTTGGCCGCAGGCCATGTACTGACTGATTGGCGGCTTGAAAATACCTACGATATTTACCCCAGCTACTTACCGCGATACGCGCCTGGGATTACCCGCAACACGGAGCGGGTGTTTGGCCTGTGCATTCCCAAGCCAATATCGGTGCGATTAGCACCTGCAGAACACGTCGCTCAACAGTGGCTAGATTGGGAGGACGCCGCAGTGAAAGTACGTTCCGCATCCAATGAAGCGGTGATTCGGAAGCTCGGCTCTTTGGAAGTTTAGCCATCTAGCCTTTATCATAATTGCGCTAAATGCTATGAAATGTATAGCAATTCAGGCTATTGCCACTATAGCGCTAGACATCGCGTAGTCTCCCCCCATCGAGATTTGCAACCACGGCGAACGCATCCGGTCGACGGATATGATGGAGCCATGCTGCATCAACCCTCAGGTCGCCGACGATTTCTTGCTCGAAGTGCGACGGTCGCCGTAAGTTTGTCTGTGCCCGCGCTGGTCTGGGCTCAAGGCAGCGAAAACGTCCAGAGTCTGTCTCAAGCTCTTGCGTGGTTAGATCGCCTTGAGGCAGCGTCGGGCGTGAGGACATCAGGTGTTTGGCCACTGTCAGCCGTGCTCGAGCACTTGGCGCAAAGCATCGAGATGAGTATGGACGGATTCCCTGAACAGAAAAGTGCTGCGTTCCAACACACCGTTGGCGCATTAGCCTTCAACGTCTTCAAATGGCGCGGGCAAATGAGCCATTCACTCAAGGAGCCTATTCCGGGTGCGGCCGTTCTCACACCAACTCCGGCGTGGCGCCCTTCGTCATCTCGATTGCGCGCGGCCATCAGCCGGTTTAGCGCGCACAGCGCCCCTCTGAGGCCACATTTTGCCTACGGGCTTCTGAGCAAAACAGACTTTGCCATCGCACACACGTTGCATATCGCCAATCATCAAGACGAGATCATAGTGAATGCATTGGCTTGAGCTTCCTGCACTCCCAGAGCTTGGTTTTCTGCCCAAACCGATTGAACTCAAACTGCTGTCGAAAGCGTCGCCTCAAGGCTTTGCCGAGGCGTGATCAGGATGCTGATGTGGACTTCGAACGTAACTAAAACGACTAGGCAACTCCCGCCTGAGCATGTCCTGCGCCACCCATAGTCCTCGCTCCAGTGCGTCAGCGGCCAGAAGCATGTCTTGGCTATGAACCAAGCCAAAACCAAGATCCGTCTCCAAATAGACCGCGCCCACCTCGTCCACCACACAGCGCTGCGGTTTCGTCATAACGCCTGTGTGCGACAGGACAGAAAAGTCCGGCTGCAAATACCAGACCCACGGTGTGGCCTCGAGCTCCACATAGACGCGCTGTGGGCCGTTTTGAAAATACCATTGCCCAGCAAACGCGCCATCCTCTGCGCAAAGATAGTTGCGGGCAATGAAGGCAATCAGTTTGTCATGCGCCAGCAGAGAGCCTTTCGCGCCTGGCTTGCCACTTGAGAAGCTCCCGCAAGCCTGTGCCCGGTCATCCCGCATCCACCATTGGCCTCGCGCATCCAAACCCAACCAGCCGGTGCAGGAGGGCACGTTCGGCCACTTGGCCATGGCTTGTAAAACGATGTCATCCATTACGCATGCTCCAGCAACCATTGCCCGACTGCACGCGGCATGGCGTGCACATGGCCGGGAAAGCCGCCTGCAGGAAAGCCGACGTGGCCACCCTGCGCTGGCTGCCAAAGCGTCACATGGTTGCCCACATGCTCCGCTTTTGGCAAGCTGGCGGCAGGCATGAAGGGGTCGTTGCGCGCATTGAGCGCGAGCGCGGGAATTTGAATCTCGGCCATTCGCGGCTTGGCTGAGGCGCGATCCCAGTAGTCTTCTGTGTTTTTGAAGCCATGCAGGGGCGCGGTGAATATATTGTCAAACTCATAAAGATCGCGGCTGTCTTGCAGCGCCCGTGCGTCAAACAGCTTGGGATGCAGCGCCAAGCGCTGCAACGCTTTGGGCTTCATGGTTTTAAGAAACATGCGGGTATAGACCTGCCGATTGAAGCCTTTGCCAATCGCATGCCCAGCCGCAGCCAAATCAAGAGGTGAGCACACACTCGCTACGGCGCTAGCCACGGCGCTCGCTGCAGCACCCATCTCCTGCGCCCAACGCATCAGCGCATTGCCACCTAGAGAGACACCCACCACGATCAATTTGCGCTCAGGCGAGCGCGCTTTCATGCGGCGCAGGACCCAATCAATCTCTTCAAAATCACCCGAGTGGTAAGCACGTGGCGCCCGGTTGATCTCGCCGCTGCAGCCGCGAAAATGTGGCACAGCGCAGGCCATCCCCTGCTCACGCGCCCATTGTGCAAGTGCTTGCGCGTAATGACTTTGTGAAGAACCCTCTAGGCCGTGGAAGGCGACCAGCATCGGTTTGTTCGCCACATCGTCAACAAAGTCGTTGCAAAAATCAACATCGATGAAGTCCCCGTCCGGGCTATCCCAGCGCTCACGCTGCCATACGAGTGGCTGACCCACAATACGTTGCCCGTATAGCGCCGGCCAAATGGTTTGTAACTGGCCGCCGGGTAGCCAAGCAGGCGCTGCATAGTTCCTCAATGCAGCACCATCGGAGCATCGGCCAACTCTTGCATTTCCCGGGCTGTGCCCGGGCTGGCGTGGTGAGCCACCAAACGCCACCCTTGCGGAGTTTTGTGATAAACGTTGGTCGCAATCACAAAAGCCTCACGGGGTCCTTCGGGTGTCATCACTTCGATTTTCTCAAGAACGCTATGCACACTGCTCGACAGCGCTTCAATCTTGCGCACGCGCATAGGCGTCGCGCGAATGCTCCCGTTGGAGAACATGGCATCAAATGCCGAGCGAATTGCGCCAACGCCCACCAGACGGGGCCCACCTGGATGGACACAAGATATTTCGTCTTCATCAGCCCAGCACGCTAGGAGCTTGTCAATGTCTGCCTCGCGCAGCGCGTCGTAAAACTGCGCCTCAATGTCATCGGCATTTCCGCCTACCGTGACCGACTGAAGTTTATTTTTTGCCATGATGCTTCAATTATCCGCAACAGAAAGGGCTTTGGATACGGAAAAAGAAATAACCAGCATGTTTTCTGGTTTTTAAATTGTTTGCGGAGGTGCGTTGTCAGCGTGGAGAAAAACAGTAAAAAAATTCAGCGAATCGAATCCGATCTATGGATTTGACTGCAGTCAGAAAAATCATAACTATCTATACGTCAACGATTCACGTTGCACCACCGTGTGACGCGCCGATATCGCCCCGAACAAATTTGACAACGTGTGCCACTGTCACGGCTACAAAAAAACACCTTTTGCCCGCACTCATTGGATCGAATCACGATGTTTGTAGCACTAACGACCAATAGGCGTCGTTGGATATGCAAGCCGCCGGCACCCTCAAGCCGGAGATCTACGCCGATTTGCGCCACGCCGTTCACCCATCTCGCGACTCATCTCTTGCAGATCAGTGCCTTTCTTCAAAGCCTGCGCCTTTGGATATACGTGCAGTTCCTCATCACTCATATGGGTCGTATACAGCGATGCAAAATCGGCTAGTACTTGGGTATCCTGAGACCCCAAGACAAACTGCTCTGGCTGGTTAGAACAGACTATGCGTTGCAAAATTTCTCTCGCAAGCTGCCAACGGGCTTGCATTTGAATGTGTTGCGCCATCAACTTAGCCACCAACAATCGCAATTTGATATCACCCGACAAAAGTATGGGTGGGAACACGTGCAACTCCTCATCTTGGTGGTGCAAAGGTGCGGCGATATCAAAGTAGCGAAGGATATCGCTTGCCGCGGACTTTGCCTCGCCGTCGCATCCGTTCTTTCCCACGTGTGATTTCAAACGTTCCAGCAAGTCTAGTGACCTGTGAACGCGGTCGTGGCAAGCTTGCAGCAACTCAAACGGTGACTCTACGCCAACCGCTGGCGACCTGTGCCCGGGAAAGGGCGCGTCAACCGCGTTGATTTGATGACTCACGATTCTTGCTCAATGCGCACCGGCAATCCGTTGTGATCAAATGGAATGTAGCCATCGATTCGGCCCTGCTTGACATTTTCGACCATCCCCTGCAAAGCTTGATCGATAGCCAATTCCGAGGGTGGTTGTCCGGGTGCAGCGCCCGACATTGCCGCAGCAAACACCATGCCCCACGGTTGCTCAAACTGTGTCGCCTCCTGCGAAAGCGCTGCAAAGGACTCCAGTTCCTGCGGATTTTTGTCGACGCACATTAAGGGCAATAGTGTCCCTCCCTGGCCCATTTCGAACGCTTGGCGCTGCTGCGCAGTGCAATCTGCGGGCAACTCGGTCGCGACAAATACAAACAGCAGTCTCTGCGGCAAGGGCTCATAACGCGCAGCGTGTAGGAGGTCATCAAAATTTGAAATTGACATGGGGGGTACTTCACAAGAATAGAAACTATCAATCTGGACCAAGCTCGCTGACGTAGTCTGAGGTGAGGGGCCGTTGCCGCCCAGGTTTGCGAGCGGCAACAGTGCCTACGCTGATAAAGCATAGCGCGGTCTCTGATGACCTCAAATTAAATAACTCGCGTAAAGGGGCTGCACTAAGCGCCTTACCGCTGGTCAAAGCTGATCCAAATCCCATCGCAGTCGCCATCAGGAGGATGTTTTGTGTAGCGCAACCAGTCGATAAAATCCGCTCGTGTAACGCAATCGTGAGGTCACCACACGCGTCATCCACCACGACAAGGATCAGTGTTGGCGCACGGTAAGCCTTTTCATGGGCTTGCGCCATCTGCTCGGGGGATGCTTCGGGATCGCGAAGACGCAACGAGGCTGCAAAGGCAGCGCCCAAGCGCGCTCGCGCAAGCTGGGGCACGATGATGAAGCGCCAAGGCAGCAACTGCCCATGATCGGGTGCGGATGCGGCAGCACTAAGAAGCGACTGCAATTGGGGCGCATCTGGCCCCGGTGCGATAAGACGCTTGGGCAAAATTGTTTGCCGCGACTGCATTAACGCCTCTGCCCACTGGGCAAGTTCGTCCGGAATGGCGGATGTCTTCACAATAAAAGTCTAGCCGCAGCTACCCATGTGTCCGCACTGCGTACAGAAATCACAGCCATCTTTGCGAATCACTGCATACGCCCCGCATTCGTCGCATTTTCTGCCAGCCCTTGGTGGCATGGCTCCATTTTCGATCTCTGGATCAGGACGGAGTTGTCGCTTTTCGGATTCAGCGGAAGTGTCCGCTGCATGTCGATCAATGTGACCATCTTTTTGCTGACTGCGCTGCATCAAGATATTCTGAATCGCAAATGCAACAGCGGCCACCTCAGAATCGTGCCACATGGGTACTGCTGTGCCATCTGCTTTTCGATAGATGCCCAGTCGCACAGGTCCGCGATCCCATGCAACCTTACGCATATCGCTTAGGGCGCGCTCCAAGAATCCGCCACGCGCGGCCAATGACAACAAGCGCATGCTGGAGGTAATCCATTGTTGCGATTCACCGTTTTGACCGACTGGCATAAAAAACTCAATGGCTCGGTCGACTTTGCCTACGCCGTCGGCTGCGGGCACAGGTAAGAACGACACGAGCAAGTACAACGTCTTATGGCCCTCTTGTGTCCAGTAATCCACCTTTTCAGCTACCGCCGCCAAGGCTCCTTTGGGACGGCTCTCGATAACTGAGCGCATAGGATCAATTTCTGATGCAATTTGCACGATCAGGGCTGGCTCTTTGGGAGCCTCCAGATGTAGAACAGAGCCCACAATGGAGTTGGGCCGATACGTGGCCAAACCTTTGAGGCATGCGTGCCAAGCCTGCTGGTAAAGGCCCTTGAAGTCGTCATACGGATAGTCCGCCGGCACGTTCACGGTTTTGGAAATGGCCGTGTCAATAAAGGGTTGCACTGCTTCCATCATGGCGATGTGGTCGGTGGCGGACATGTCCAACGCCGAGACAAAGTACTCGGGTAAATGGTTGACGTCTCCACCCAACTCGCGATACATGCGCCATGCATGGTCTTCCACCGAATATTCGGTGCTGCTACCATCGGCTTCGCGCTTTTTGCGCTCGTACATCCACGAGAACGGCGGTTCGATGCCGTTGGATGCGTTGTCCGCAAAGGCCAGACTGACCGTGCCGGTGGGCGCGATGGACAGCAAATGGCTGTTACGAATGCCGTGCGTGCGAATAGCGTGGCGCAATTCCGCTGGTAAGCGGCTGGCAAAGGTGCCGGGGGCCAGGTAACCCTCGGCGTCAAATTTGGGGAACGCGCCCTTCTCTTGCGCCAAGGCCACCGACGCCTTGTAAGCGGTGTCGCGCATGCTGGTGGCAATGCGGGCCGCCATCTCGCGGCCCTCTACAGCGTCGTAGCGCAGGCACAGCATACATAGCGCATTGCCCATACCGGTAAAGCCCACGCCAATGCGGCGCTTCGCAGCGGACTCGTCACGCTGCTGCTGCAAGGGCCAAAAGGTGACATCGAGCACGTTGTCCAAGGCGCGCACCTGCAGGGCGACCGACTGCTCGAACGCCTCAAAGTCAAAGGTGGGTAGCCCGTCAAAGCCAAAGGCATGGCGGATGAATCGGGTCAAAATAATAGGGCCCAAGTCGCAGCAGCCATAGGAGGGCAGGGGCTGCTCTCCGCAGGGATTGGTCGCCTCAATATGCTCACAGTAGCGAAGGTTATTGTCTTGGTTGATGTGATCCAAAAACAAAACGCCTGGCTCGGCAAAATCGTACGTAGACCTCATCACGGTGTCCCACAACTCACGGGCGGGCAAGGACTTGTAGACCCACATTCCGTCCGCGCGCTGAACAGCGCCCTGCGCTAGGATGGTGACACCGGGTTTGGCACGGTGCACCAAATCCCAGGTTTGATCGGCGGTCAGGGCCTGCATGAAGGCATCCGACATACCCACTGACACATTGAAGTTGTTCCAACGCCCGGGCGTGCGCTTGGCGGTGATGAATTCCAGCACATCGGGGTGGTCGATGCGCAGCACGCCCATTTGGGCGCCGCGGCGTGCACCCGCGCTTTCCACCGTGGAGCAGGACTGGTCGAACAGATTAATATAGCTGCACGGGCCAGACGCAATAGACGCCGTGGCCTTGACCTCGGCACCACGCGGGCGAATGCGCGAGAAGTCGTAACCCACACCACCGCCACGGCGCATCGTCTCTGCAGCCTCGCGCAGGGCCTCATAAATTCCCGGATAGCCGTCGTCGTCCACCCCCTGAATGCAGTCACCCACAGGCTGGACAAAGCAATTGATCAGCGTGGCCTGAATGGCGGTGCCCGCCGCACTCATGATGCGCCCGGCACCGATGGCACCCGCGTGCAGGTTGCCCAAGAACAAGGCTTCGTATTTGACTCGCTCATCCGGCGCCTCAACCGAGGCCAGTGCCCGCGCCACGCGGATGTACAGGTCTTCGACGCTGGTTTCGCCGGATTTAAGGTATTTCTCCTTCAGCACATCGCAGCTGATGGGCTGGGCAGCAATAGTTTTGATGGCGGCGTTCATATCATCTCGTTTCATTGTTGTTTTTTTGGGTTTTGCAACAAAGTGCTTGGAAAGATAGGATTTTGGTGCAGATAGGGTGCCAAATTGGCAACCAGCCCCTGCCCGAATTGCGCATGCAGCTATCGATTCCGTAGCAAATTAAAAAGAAAATATTTGTCCGTCGTTTTCCACGTAGGGCTGGTAGGGGCCAGTGCCACTGTTCGTGGCCTCCGAGGCTGGCACAAACCGCCCCTGCTGCACATCAAAAATGTGGATCTCACCGTCTTCAATCACGTAGTGCCAACCGCGCAGCGTCAAATTGCCGGCCTCGACTTCGCGTCGCACCATGGGGTAGTCCATCAGGCGCTCCAGCTGTAGCACTACTGATCTCTGCTCAGTACGGGCAAACGCCTCAGGTCCTGGCTGAACTGGCAGCAAAGCCTCTTGCACCAATTTGAGCCAGGCTTTCAGCGCAATGGCCTCTTCAGGTGCGCCTTCATAGGCAACCCGAATCGCGCCGCAATGGCTGTGCCCGCACACAATAATGCGCTCAACATGCAGGCTCAATACCGCGAACTCAATGGCTGCCATTGTGCCGTGCAAGCCATGTGACTGATCGCAGGGCGGCACAAAGGCACCTACGTTGCGCACAATGAAAAGCTCGCCTGGTCCAGCGCCAGTGAGTAAATACGGAACGACGCGCGAATCAGAGCAACCGATGAACAGCGTTTTGGGGTGCTGCCCCTCGGTCACCAGATCCTGAAAACGCTGCTGGTGAAGCGGGAAGTAGTCGGATTGAAAGTGCCTTAGCCGCAGCAGAAGTTCATCCGGTGCGGCGGCTATGGTCATTGCACTAGGGGAGAGTCTGCCCCTTCCAACTCAATGCCTTCAATCTGCGCTTGCCCCACCAGCAAGCGCATGTATTGGTGCAGGGCCTTGGCGCGGGACTGCAAGGTGAGCTGCGCAGCAATGCGCGCGCGCACGTCGTCAAAGCCCTTTTGCTCGCCTTCACGTTGACCCAGCACCTCCAAAATATGTAACCCAAACCGCGAATGCACCAGGCGCGGATGCACCCCCATGCCCCAAGGGGTGCGTTTTTGGTGGAAGAGTTCGTTGGCCAACTCGGGAGCGCAGTCTTTGGGGCCAATCCAACCCAAGTCTCCGCCCTGGGTGCTGGTAGGGCAGTTGGACAACTCCCCGGCCAGGCGGGAAAACTGATCTGCGGGCGCGGCTTTGGCCAAGAGACTGAGCAACGCTTTTTCGGCGTGCTG
>JANPAK010000418.1:0-1504 GCA_031429925.1 Variovorax sp. | reverse complement strand
GCTTGTAAATTCAAGCCCCATTTCGCGGTATCGCTCGGGGTCGTTGACCCAGTTTTCGCGCACTTTAACAAACAGAAAAACATGCACGGGCTTTTCCATCATAGCCGTCAATTCTTTGCGCGAGGCCTCGCCGATGGAGCGCAAGGTCTGGCCTTTTGCGCCAATCACGATTTTTTTGTGGGCTTCGCGCTCGACATAAATCACCTGCTCAACACGAACCTCTTTGGCGGTTTCCGTCCATTTCTCGGTTTCAACGTGAGACGCATAAGGCAGTTCTTGATGGAGGCGCAACATCAGTTTTTCGCGCGTCACTTCAGCGGCGGTGATCCGCATCGGAATATCTGATAATTGATCTTCAGGATAATACCATGGGCCTTCCGGCAAGGTTTCGGACAGATAATTGATGATATCAGCGCAACCAAAACCTTTGAGAGCTGAGATCATAAAGACCTTGTCGAACTGCGTGATGTCAGTTGCCGAAGCTGCAAGTGCGAGTAATTTTTCATTTGGCACACGGTCGATTTTGTTGAGGATCAGAATTTTTTTGTAATGAGTATTGTTTAGCTTCTCGAGAATTTAGATCGCGTCGCCTTTTATGCCGCGCTCAGCATCAATCAAAAACGCCACCACATCAGCGTCGCCCGCACCGGCCCAAGCCGAAGTTACCATCGCGCGATCAAGGCGACGCTTGGGTTCAAAAATACCTGGCGTGTCGATAAACACGATCTGTGCACCGCCAGCCATGACAATGCCGCGGATTTGCGTACGGGTGGTTTGCACTTTGTGGGTAACGATCGAAACCTTGGTACCGACCAATTGATTGATCAGCGTTGATTTACCGGCGTTCGGCGCACCAATCAGTGCCACAAAGCCTGACCGTTTGGGCAGGCTTGGGTCGATACCCAATTCGCTTTTTTTGGCCTCTGGTGCTGCTTCAATATCGTCAGTCATATTTCGCTCCAGACGCCGTGCGTCTTTAAAATTTGTGTTGCGGCAGCGCGTTCAGCATCACGTTTGGATGCGCCAGTGGCCGTTGCGCTCAAATCTTTGACCTTTACTTCAATGGTAAACACCGGTTGATGGTCAGGCCCGTCGCGGGAAACGATACCATAGATTGGCTGGGTAGCGTGGGCTTTGTGAGCCCATGAAACTGCTGCAGGTACCTACTGCTATACTGGACGAAAGGATCAAAGAAGAAATGGAAGAAAACCCCGCTTTAGAACAGGTTGATGAAGGCCACGAGGATGAATTTGAACTTAAAGATGAATTTGAAGATTCAAAAGAAGATGAATTTGAAGTAGATGGCAGTGAAGATGAATACGATAATATTGACATCAGTGAATATGTTCAGGAAGGAGATGATGATGTTGGTGATTATAAATTAAGAGATGAAAATTATCCTGAAAAGGATGATAACAAAGTTATCCCGCATAAAGTAGAAACAAGTTTTATTGAGTTAATGCTGCAACAGGTAGGGATGCTAAACATCAGTGATCATCAGAAA
>JANPAK010000417.1:0-5260 GCA_031429925.1 Variovorax sp. | reverse complement strand
CCAAATTTTGCCCGCGCATCGTGCTCGCTGTAGCCCACCGTGCCAATGTTGGGGTGTGTGAACACGGCAGTGGGAATAAAGTCGTAGCCCATCTGGCGCTTGCCCGCGCCAAATAGATGATCCACCACAACCATCGCCTCGCCCAAGGCCACGGGTGTGAGCTGCACGCGTGCCGTCACGTCGCCCAACGCGTAAATCGAAGGCACAGAGCTTTGATACACGGCATTCACGATCACGGCGCCGCTGCTCTTTTGCTGCACACCCAATGCCTCAAGGCCAAGGCCTGTGGTGTTGGGTATGCGACCGATGGCATACAGCACCACATCGGCTGTGAGCGTGTTGCCATCGGTCAGCGTCAATTCCAAACCATCTGCGGCTTTGACGATGCGAGTGACCTCGCTGTTGACGCGCAGATCCACGCCGGTTTTGCGCATCTCTGAAGCGATGAAATGGCGCACATCGTCATCAAAATCCCGAAGCACTTGCTCGCCACGGTACAACTGCGTCACTTGCGAGCCGAGCCCGTTGAAGATGGAGGCGAATTCGCAAGCGATGTAACCCCCGCCGACCACCACCAAGCGACGTGGGAAGGGGGAAAGGTCAAACACATCATCCGACGTGATGGCCAGCTCGCTGCCTTCAAAGCTCGGCTTGAAGGGCTTTCCGCCAGTGGCCACCAAGATGTTTTTTGCAGAATAGCGCTGCTCACCATCCGCCGTTTTCACCGCCACCGTATGCGCATCCACCACCGTAGCCCAGCCGCGAATCAGCTTAGCGCCCGCGCCATCTAGCAAGCGCCCATACACGCCATTGAGCCGCATAATCTCCTGCGCCCGGTTGCGCTTCAACGCATCCCAATCTAGCTTAGGATGCGCGCCCACCTGCCAGCCATAGCCCGCCGCCTGCTCAAAAGCTTCCGCATAGTGTGCGGCATAGCTGTAGAGTTTTTTTGGAATGCAGCCCACATTCACGCAGGTGCCGCCCAAAGCCCCCGCCTCTGCCACGGCCACACGTGCGCCAGTCTGCGCCGCCATCCGCGCAGCGCGCACGCCGCCACTGCCTGCGCCGATCACAAAAAGGTCGAATTCGTCGTTTGTCATGGGGTTTTCTCAAAAATGGATCGATGCTGATCGTGGGTGGGGCTTGGGTTTGTCTCGTTCACAGTTTCAAAGCTTACAGACTTTTCTCGACCTAAGTACTTGAGTTTGAAGGTCAAGCTTCAATGATTGCCGCGCTTATGCCATCATTGGCGCATGAAACGAAACACAGATCACCTGATTGGCCGAGGCTCACTTGCGCAACGCTTCGAGCTTGGCCGCCTGGCGCGGGAAAGCTGCCCGCGTTCTGCGCTAGCCCTGCACGAAAGCGGCGGACGTGACCCGCTGGCATTGCTTGCCGCTTCCAACGAAGGCAGGATCGCCGAATTGGTGCCCATCCGCCACGGGCGCATGCTCGAGAGCCCTTTTGCGTTTTACCGCGGTGCGGCGATGCTGATGGCGCATGATCTGGCGCAAACGCCGCGCTGTGCCGTGCAAGTGCAGCTTTGCGGCGATGCGCATTTGTCTAACTTCGGCCTGTTTGCCAGCCCCGAGCGGCGGCTGTTGTTTGGCTTGAATGATTTTGATGAAACCGTGCCCGGCCCCTTTGATTGGGGTGTGCGGCGTTTAGCGGCCAGCTTTGTCATCGCCAGCCGTGAGCGTGGCTTTAAAAAGTCTGCGATTGAAAGCATTGTTCAAAAGCTGCTCGACACTTACCACCAACGCATGCTCGATTTTGCCGAGATGGATACGCTGGATGTCTGGTATCACCAAATGACATCCGAGACCTTGCTTGAAATTGGCGGCGCGAGCAAAGTGGAAAAAGCAGCGATCGACAAAGCCCGCGCCAAAGGCAGCAAGCAGCTGGTGAGTGATGCTGTGGAATGGGTGGATGGCCCGGCAGGCAAAGAGATGCGCATCAAAGACACGCCGCCCTGGGTCTATCACGAAGCTGGTGCGACTGCGCGGGAGATCGGCAAATTCGAGCGGGGGATTCAAGACTTTTTCATCCAATACCGAAGCAGCTTAAGCGCGGATCGGCAGGTGTTGTTTGATCGCTATGAGCTAATGGATGTGGCCGTCAAGGTGCCGGGCATTGGCTCGGTGGGCACGCGCTGCTTTGTGGCGCTGTTTGCAGCCGATGGGCATCACCCGCTGTTTCTGCAATTCAAGCAAGCGCGAGAGTCGGTATTGGCTGGGCCGCTGGGCCTCAAAAAGCATCCGCACAATGGGCAAAGAATCATTGATGGCCAGCGCCTAAGCCAAGCCACCAGCGACGTATTCCTCGGCTGGGCCAGCAACAAAGCCGAAGGCGCAGAGTTTTATGTGCGCCAACTGCGCGACATGAAAGGCGCACTCGACGTGACGCTCTTCAGCGCCGCCGAGATGGCCGACTACGCACAGGCCTGCGGATACGCGCTCGCCCGCTCGCAAGCCAAGGCCGGCGATCCGGCCTTGATCGCCGGCTACATTGGCAAAGGAGACACTTTTGATGCAGCCATCAGCCGCCACGCATTCGCTTATGCCGATCAAAACGAGGCGGACTATGCGGCTTTGAAAAAGGCAGTGAAAAGTGGTGCGGTGAAGGCCGCGGTGCAGGCGTCGGGTGAGGACTGAAGTTCAACCAGCCGCCGTCTGCCCACTCTCAATATGCGCTCGCATCGTCGCGCGAGCGGCCGCAACATCCCGCTTTTTCAACGCTGCCATGATCGCGGCGTGTTCGGCCAGCGACTCTTCAATCCGCCCTGCCTTGAGCAAGGATTGCGCGCGGTTAAGCTTCATGACTTTGCGCAGATCCGCCACGATTTGGTCGCGCCAACGGTTGTCGGCGATTTCCAGCAACTTGACGTGAAATGCTTCGTTGACGGTGAAAAATTTAACGCGGTCTTTCGTCGATTTTTCTAATTGCTGGTGGATTGCTTCTAACTCTTTGATCTGCGCGTCTGTTGCGCTCGTTGCGGCTGTGGCTGCCGCGTCTGCTTCCAAAACAGCCATCAAATGAAACACATCACGCAGATCTTTGGCATTAACTTCCGTCACATAGGCGCCGCGCCGCATTTTCATCGTGATCAAGCCTTCTGCGGCAAGCACTTTGATCGCCTCGCGCAGGGGCGTGCGGCTGATGCCGTACTCTTGTGCAAGTTTGAGCTCGTCAATCCAAGCGCCGGGTTCTAAGTCTCCAGGCTTGCTTGCAAATATGCGCTGGCGCAGAAGCTCGGCCACCTCTTCATACAAAGGGCGAGGCTTCAGGCGGCTATGGGGGATGGGCGCATTCATGGATTGAAGTTTACACGAAACTGAATTTTGAATTCATAATTATGTATGAAATTGCGGCTAAAATTCCAGCCATGAACGATCCAATCAATCCTGACGAATTCAAGAGTGCCAGCCTCGCAGACTGGGCGAAGGCGGCGGCCAAATCGGCGCCCGGCGGCAATGTGGATGCCTTGAATTGGCATACGCCTGATGGGATTGCCGTCAAGCCACTGTACTCCGCCGAGGATGTCAAGGATTTGCCGCATACCAACACGATGCCCGGCTTCGAGCCTTTCATTCGCGGCCCACAGGCCACGATGTATGCGGTGCGCCCTTGGACAATTCGCCAGTATGCAGGGTTCTCCACCGCGGAAGACTCCAATCGTTTCTATCGCAAAGCATTGGCTGCGGGCGGGCAGGGCGTGAGTGTTGCTTTTGATCTGGCCACGCACCGCGGCTACGACTCCGACCACCCACGCGTCACAGGCGATGTGGGCAAGGCCGGCGTGGCGATCGATTCTGTGGAAGACATGAAGATTTTGTTTGACGGGATTCCGCTAGACAAAGTGAGCGTGTCCATGACGATGAATGGCGCGGTACTGCCGATCTTGGCGGGCTATATCGTGGCCGCCGAAGAGCAGGGCGTAAGCCAAGCGCAGCTCTCAGGCACGATTCAGAACGACATTCTCAAAGAATTCATGGTGCGCAACACCTATATCTACCCGCCGGCGCCATCGATTCGCATCATCGGCGACATCATTGAATACACGGCGCAGCATATGCCGAAATTCAATTCGATTTCCATCAGCGGCTATCACATGCAGGAAGCTGGCGCCAACCAAGCGCTGGAGCTGGCCTTTACCTTGGCCGATGGCAAAGAGTATGTGAAGACGGCCATTGCCAAGGGCATGGACGTGGATGACTTTGCCGGGCGCCTGTCGTTTTTCTGGGCCATCGGGATGAACTTCTATCTTGAAGTGGCCAAAATGCGCGCCGCGCGCCTGCTGTGGTGCCGCATCATGAAAGGCTTTGATGCCAAATCACCCAAATCCTTGATGCTGCGCACCCACTGCCAGACTTCGGGCTGGAGCCTGACCGAGCAAGACCCGTACAACAACATCGTTCGCACCACGATTGAGGCGATGGCTGCAGTGTTTGGCGGCACACAATCCTTGCATACCAATTCCTTTGACGAAGCGATTGCGCTGCCGACAGAATTCTCTTCCCGCATCGCGCGCAACACGCAGCTCATCATTCAGGAAGAGACCCACATCACGAATGTGGTTGACCCGTGGGCGGGCAGCTACATGATGGAAAAACTCACGCAAGACATGGCCGATGCGGCGTGGAAGATCATCGAAGAAGTGGAAAGCATGGGCGGCATGGTGAAAGCCGTGGACAGCGGTTGGGCTAAGCTCAAGATTGAAGCAGCCGCTGCGGAAAAGCAGGCGCGCATCGATTCCGGCAAAGACGTGATCGTGGGCGTGAATAAATACAAGCTCGCCGAAGAAGACGCGATTGAAGCGCGGAATATTGATAACGTAGCGGTGCGTGAGCAGCAAATCGCTCGCTTGAAACATATCAAGCAAAAACGCGATTTGGCCCAAGTAGAATCTGCGCTAAGTGCTATTACTTCAATAGCGGAAGGTGGGGACGGAAACTTACTCGCTGCCTGCGTGCAAGCGATGCGCGCCCGCGCCACAGTGGGCGAGGTGAGCGACGCGATGGAAAAAGTCTTTGGCCGCCACAGGGCCGATACGCAAAAGGTGACCGGTGTGTATGCAGCAGCTTACGACTCAGCCGAGGGCTGGGACAAACTCAAGACCGAGATTGCCGAATTTGGTGAAGAGCAGGGTCGTCGCCCACGCGTAATGATTTCAAAGCTCGGTCAAGACGGTCATGACCGGGGCGCGAAGGTCGTTGCCACAGCCTATGCCGATTTGGGCTTTGATGTGGACATGGGGCCG
>JANPAK010000416.1:0-1669 GCA_031429925.1 Variovorax sp. | reverse complement strand
AGGGAACAGGCCTTTCCGTCTCCGCGCGCTTGGGTAAGCTTGAGAACGTCGAGCGCAATCGCGATAAATCCTTGGGTGTGACCGTGTATGTTGGTCAGCGCCGCGGCAACGCCAGCACCTCTGATTTTTCCGAAACCGCGATCCAGCAAACGGTGCAAGCGGCCTACGACATCGCGCGCTTCACTGCTGAAGATCCCGTAGCCGGCTTGCCTGATTTGCAAGACGTCGCCAACAGCTACCCCGATCTTGATTTGTTTCACCCCTGGTCATTGAGCAGTGAGCAAGCCCTGGATTTAGCCATGCAATGCGAAGCTGCTGCCATGCAGATGGACAAGCGCATCACGAATAGTGAAGGGGCTGGCGTGTCGGCGCAGCAGAGCCATTTCTTTGCCGCCCATATGCGCGGCGGTGAAATGGGCTTCAGGGGTGGATATGCGTCGAGCAGGCATTCCATGAGTGTGGCGCCTATTGCCGGCAAAGGCGAAAACATGCAGCGCGACTATTGGTATACCTCCGAGCGAAACGCTTGCGAGATGGCCAGCCCAGAAGCCGTGGGGCGCTACGCTGCAGCGCGGGCGCTCTCGCGCTTGAAGGCCCGAAAAATCCCCACCACCGAATGTCCCGTGCTTTTTGAATCGCCGCTCGCGGCGGGCTTGCTCGGTGGCTATGTGCAAGCGGTCAGCGGCGGCGCTCTTTACCGCAAGAGCACATTTTTGCTCGACAGTCTGGGCAAAGCCGTATGGCCTAAGCATATTGACATCACAGAAGACCCTCACGTCATAGGCGGCAAAGCCAGCGCTCCTTTTGACGAAGAAGGGGTGAAAACGCAGGCGCGCAAGGTGGTCGATGCCGGCAAAGTGCAGGGCTACTTCCTATCCACCTATTCCGCCCGCAAGCTCGGCATGCGCACCACCGGTAACGCCGGCGGCTCGCACAACCTCACGCTCAGCTCGCGCCTCACGCGCAGCACAGACGACCTAGACGCCATGCTGCAAAAGCTCGGCACCGGCCTCTTCGTCATCGAGCTGATGGGCCAAGGCGTGAACTACGTGACCGGCGACTATTCGCGTGGCGCGACAGGCTTCTGGGTCGAAAGCGGCCAAATTGCCTACCCGGTGCAAGAAATCACGATTGCGGGCAACCTCAAAAACATGCTCAAAGGCGTAGAAGCCGTGGGCGCAGATGCTTACACCTTCGGCGGCAAGCGCACCGGCTCCATTTTGATCAACCGTATGAAAATTGCCGGAAGCTAAATGCCCGAGTGTGCAAAACAGGCTGATGTCGATCAATTTTGCGAGAGTGCGCAAATAGCTTTGACATCCCACGCGGTACTTAGTGAGCGGCAGGCCGCAATCAGGTGAGTCGCACGAGATGCACCTAGCACGGGCGTGACCAAATCCGAAAACTTTTGATCAAGCATGGCGTCGGTCAAAGGATTCGTCATACTTCCAATAGCATGATGCACAAAATGGTGTAGCACGCTGCCATTGTTTAAGGTGATCGTCACGTCAACTTGGTCTTCATCAATTGCCGGGTCGACTACGGCGGCCACTTTGTCGCGTAGCGTAACCACTTGAACACTTTGCACAAAATCGTCGTGGTATTCATCTTCTCCGGCGCGGCCATTGATCAAGCCAGCTGCGCAGGAGTGATAGACGCTAAACTTGGC
>JANPAK010000415.1:0-1745 GCA_031429925.1 Variovorax sp. | reverse complement strand
ACGCCAACGGGCGGCCGGCTGGAAACCTCGGACGACGCATTCATGATGGAACGCGACGTGAGCTACGCCACCCTCGCGCACGGCGTCCCGCTGGTGCTGAAGTGCGTGAAGGATGATACGAAAGCACCTCGCGCGGCGTCTCGACGCGGTTCCAGAGAAGGTCACTGGCGCCGCTACCCTAGATGGCAAGAGGTGGGGAGGGCGGGTCCTCGATGAAGCTGCGGGGGCCGCCGGCCAACGTCGTCCGGTCGAAGACGATGATGACCACGGCGACGACCGCCCACACCGCGGTCGCGATGCACTTGGCGATCTGCCCCGCGCTCAGCAGTTCCGCCGCTCCGTTGGCCGCCGCGTGGAAGAGCACGCCGATCAGGATCGACCGACCATTGGCGTAATAGAGCCAATTCGCGATGATGGCCGCCGGGATGGTGCTGACGAAGAAGTTGGCGAGGAAGAGCGGTTCGCCCATGCTCGCCACTTCGTGCTGATAGGTGCCGGGGAGCAGCACCAGCGGCGCGTGCCACAGCGACCAGAGCACCGCGAATAGGAGGGTCGACGTCAGGGCACCCATCCTCGCCCGGAGACTGTCAACCCCGTAGCCGCGCCAGGAGATCTCCTCGATGATTGGAGCGAGGATAATGGCAACGCCGATCAAACTGGATTCGCGGGACGGCCGAAACTGGTCGGCACTCTGACCCAACGACAACGAGAGCCATATCGAGAGATACATCGCGATGGGAGGAATCGCGAGTGCGAGGGCGACGTACCTCAGGCGGAGCCGTCGCGGATCGAACCGGCGCCGGAAATCGACTTTCAGGGCCCGGCTGCCGGAAGCCAGGATGCAGACCAGGGTGACGACGAGCGGACCCAGAAGGCCGATATAGCCGAAGGGGGAAATGGCGCCCCGCTGACCAGACTCGTTCGCCAGATACGCTCCGACGAACCACGGGATCCAGGTGGCAACGAAGGTCGTGAGGAAGAAGACGCCGGGCCGGTACTGAAACGGTCGCCGGCCGCCCTGACGATCGGCTTGCATGCTGTCTCCGGGTGAAAGGTTGTCTCCGCTCCACGCTGATGCCGCAAACCGTGGGGTCTGTACGTTCGCTCGTTGCGGGCTAACGACGCCGAATCAGCCGCGCGCCCACCAGGGACGCCGGGCGCGTCGGCTGCATTCGGATGATCCTCATACAGCCCTCCCCCTGCTCCCACTCGCGAGAGTAGGCTGACCGCAGGGCAAGTGCGCATTCGCGCAGGAGGAGGACCGATGCGATTCTACAACCGACAACACCAGTTCTACTGCGGGATTGATTTGCATGTGAAGACCATGTACGTCTGCATCCTCAACCACACGGGCCAGGTGCGCGTGCACCGGAATGTGCCGTCGACGCCGGAGGCATTGCTCGAGGTCGTCGCACCCTACCGCGATGACCTGGTGGTGGCGGCCGAGTGCATGTTCACGTGGTATTGGCTCGCCGATGTCTGCGCCGCGGAAGCCATCACCTTTGTGCTCGGACACGCGCTGGCGATGAAGGCGATCCACGGGGGCAAGGCCAAGAACGACAAGATCGACTCGCAGAAGATCGCCGGGCTACTGCGCGGCGGCTTGCTGCCGCAAGCCTCTGTGTATCCCGCGGCGATGCGATCGACGCGGGATCTGCTCCGTCGGCGGTTGCACCTGGTCCGCAAGCGCGGCCAACTCCTGGCCCATATTCAGAATACGCGGGCCCAATATAATCTGCCCGAGT
>JANPAK010000414.1:0-4641 GCA_031429925.1 Variovorax sp. | reverse complement strand
GCTCACCAAGTTGGCCAATCAAATGATTGTTGGCGGCACGATTGGCGTGGTTGCAGAGGCGCTGCTGCTGGCCTCGCGCGGCGGCGCGGATATGGCCAAAGTGCGCGAAGCGATTCTGGGTGGTTTCGCCGACAGTCGAATTTTGCAACTGCATGGCGACCGTATGGCAAGGCGTGATTTCGCGCCGCGGGGTCGTTTATCTGTGCAACTCAAAGACATGCGCAATGCGGTGGATTGTGCGCAAGAGACCGGCATGGACGCGCCGATTGTGAGCTTTTTCGAGGCGCTCTATGCGCAGGCCGAGAGCCATGGTTTGGGCGAGCTCGATCACAGTGGGCTCTTCGTGGAGCTGGCGGCTCGCAATGGCATGAGCTGACGCATTGCCAACGATGGCGCCAAGGAGTAGAATTTTTTGCCGTGGGGATGTAGCTCAGCTGGGAGAGCGGCTCATGAGCAATGACGAGGTCGAGGGTTCGGTCCCCTTCTGCCCCACCAAGGTTTTTCAGCCCTGAAGTTTCCGCTTCAGGGCTTTTTGTTGCCCGTTTGCGTGAGCGCGAGGGCAGCAGAAATCACCAGCACCACCACGCTGGCGGCCATGGCGACGTTAAGAGAAGTGGCATCGGCCAGTGCTCCTGCCAACACCGGGCCGATGCCTTGGCCCACCGCAAAGATCAAGGTCATCAGGCTCATCATCTTGGCCCAGTGTGCCGGCGCAAGCGTTTGGCGGGTCAGCGCCATGATCGCTCCGGGCACCATAAAAAACGATCCACCCACCAGCGTCGCTGACATCAGCAGCATCGCAAGATGCTCAGAAAGCAAGGGCAGCGCCGCGCCAATGCCTGTGACTAGGGTTGCCGCTGCAAACGTGCGCGACGGCCACCAGCGGGCCATCACGCCGCGCCAGATCCAGCCCGAAGCCATTACCGCCAAACCGAGCCAAATCCACACGCCTACCGAAGCAGCCACGCCAAGCTGCATTTCGCGCAGCCAAGCCATCACGAAGGTGAGGTAAACGATATAGCCGACGCCAAACAAAAAATAAGCGATCATCATCGGCAGGTAAGGGCGCCAAGGCATGGGCTGCGTCGACAAGTCCGTCGTGGCGCCGCCAATGCGCGCCGCTAACCGCGCTGGCCACAGCGCCAGTGCGAATCCCATCAAACCCAAGACGAGCCAGCCCATGCTCCAGCTCCACTGCCCGTCGAGGACAGGTGCGAGTAAGAGGCCGGAAAGGGCAATACCCAAGCCACCACCGGCGTAATAGATGGCGATGCCATTGGCCGCCTTGCTGGGTTCACTGCTGTAAGCCGACGCAATCAATGCGCCACCGCATGCAAACACCCAGGCTGAACCAACGCCGGCCAGCAATCGCCACACCAGCATCCAAGCGATGTCGCGAGTCAGGCCGCATAGGATCAAAGTCACCACCGTTATTGCCAAACCGGCAATGAACAAAGTGGCGGGCCGCCAGCGTGCAAGCAGCAGCATGCCTAGCAGTGCACCAAGGCCATAACCCAAAGAGTTCGCGGTGTTGAGCCAGCCCGACAGCGTGTAGTCCCACTGTAAATCCGTGCGCATCACTGGCAAGAGCAGTGCGTAGGCGAAACGCCCAAGACCGTTGACCACCGCAATGGCGGCGGCCAGGACAAAGGCGGTTTTGAGGGTCTGGTTGCGCATCGGGTGCGAAGGATGTTAACGCAGGGCTCGCACAAAAAGAAAAGCCCGTGTCTTGCGACGCGGGCTTTTCCTTGAGGACTGCGAAAGAGCTTTAAGCCGTTTCGCCGTAGACCGTGACGCCGACTTCCACGACCACATCGGTGTGCAGAGCGACGGAGACTTTGCTGTCGCCCACGAGCTTGATCGGGCCCAGAGGCATACGCACTTGGCTCTTGTGAACCGCATAGCCCATCTTGCCCAACTCTTCGGCGATGTCGAAGTTGGTGACGGAGCCAAACAGGCGGCCGTCCACACCAGCTTTTTGCGTGATCTTGACGTTGGCGCCTTCGAGCTTGGTGCCCTGGGCTTGTGCCTCAGTCAACTTGACTGCGGCAGCTTTTTCCAACTCAGCGCGCTTGGCTTCGAATTCTGCTTTCGCCGATGCAGTCGCGCGACGGGCGCGGCCTTCGGGGATCAGAAAGTTGCGGGCATAGCCGTCTTTGACTTTGACGATATCGCCCAAGTTGCCTAGGTTGATAACCTTATCGAGAAGAATGATTTGCATGTGAGTTCTCCTGGGACTTAAACGCGATGCTGGTCGCTGTACGGCACCATGGCCAGAAAGCGTGCGCGCTTGATGGCGGTGGTGAGCTGGCGCTGGAAAATCGCGCGCGTGCCGGTCAGGCGAGCGGGAGTGATCTTGCCGTTTTCGCCGATGAAATCGCGCAGAACGTCGATGTCTTTGTAGTCAATTTCAATCACACCGGTGACGGTGAAGCGGCAGAACCGCTTACGCTTGAAAAGAGGATTTTGTGCGGGGCGCTTCTTATTTTTGTCGAAGGGCTTTTTACCGAAAGTGGCCATGATGGTCTTCCTAGTGAGGTTTAAATGAATTCGATATCAATGATGTGGAGGACAGAGCCTTTGCCATTTTTCGCAGAGGCCAAAAACCCTTTGAACTTCGCTTGCTTGCCGACTGCAGTTTTGGCCAACGTTTCCGCTATGGTGCCAAGCGCGACAGCTCGCAAATTCAGTTTCACTTTCCTGCTCTGTCCGGCTTCGATCTGGTCAGACTCGTGTTCGAGTTGGAGATCTAGAGCCGGGATACCTGCCGGTGTGTAGCGCTGAGCTGAAATTTCAGCGACGCTGGCAGTGAGCACAAAGGCGTTCAAGGTTTCTGGGCCGAGCTGCTGTTAGGCAGTGGCTGAGTATTGCTCCTGCTGGGCTTTGCGGGCTTCTTCGCGCTCGACTTGCTTCATCATGGAAGAAGGCGCAGTGTCGGCTTGCTTCTTGAGCACAGTGAGGTGACGCAACACGGCATCATTGAACTTGAAGGCATGCTCCAGTTCGCCCATCACAGCAAGATCCGCCTCGATGTTTACACAAAGGTAGTGAGCCTTGGAAAGCTTGTTAACTTGGTAAGCGAGTTGGCGGCGGCCCCAATCTTCCACACGGTGGATTTTTCCGCCTCCGGTGGTGACCATGCCTTTGTAGCGCTCCAGCATAGCTGGAACTTGCTCGCTTTGATCCGGGTGGATCAGCAAGATGATTTCATAGTGACGCATGAAGACTCCTTAAGGATGATGAGCCGGGTGAAGGCTCGAAAAGCTGCCTGACGCGTCAAGAGCCAGTGCAGCAAAGGTAAGCCCAAGATTATAACCCGGCGGCGCCAGGCCTTGCCTTATTGCTTCGTCGGCGCTTGGGAGAATGTCAAAAACCCAGGGTATAGACGGATTTGCGCGGGTCGAGTGGAATTTCATCGGCCTGAGTAATCAACCAACCCAATTGAGCATTGGCATCATCTCCTGCGTGCGCAGATGCAGCAAGCGGCATGAGCGCGCAGGTGATTTTCAGTTTGAGCGTTGCGCCGACAGGCAGCACCTCGTTAGGTTTATGGCCAAACGTAGCGATGCGGGTGGCCAAATTTGCCATCATCCGTTGGTCAAACGGGCCTTCCATCAACAAGGCAAAGTGGGTGGCGTCGATGCGGCCGACGAGATCCACCTCGCGGCTCACGCGTTGCAGACGCGATGCCAGCAGAATCAGTGCGCGATCCGCAACTTCGCGGGTGTGCTCCTTTGCAAACCAAGCTTCATTGGTTAGTTCCACCAACACCAAGCCGTAGCTATGACGATAGCGGCTCGCTCGGGTGATGACACCATGAAGCTGCTCCAAAAATCTCCGCAGGTTGGGCAAACGCGTCAACGCATCTTCGGTAGGCAACCCAATCGATCGCATGAAGTTGTCTCTGCGGCGAATGCTGCGCGAGAGCAGGGCGTATATCAGGATGGGCATCTCGATGGAGGCGCCAACAAGCATGCCATATTGCGTCAGGAAGCCATTGGGGATGAGGCCTAGATTGCGCGCCAGAATCGGCGCTACGGCAAGCACCACGGGTACAAATCCTGCCGCGACCCATCGTGTCGCGGCATCGCCGCGCTGCCAAGCAGAAAAGACCACGGCATAAATCAACACCAGCGAAAACACCGTGGCGACATTGACGACGATATAGCTTGCGACTGTTGGTGCAATGCCTTCAATCACCGCCATGATCACCATCGCGGCGACCATCACCCGAATGGCGGTGTCAATGCCGCCTTGCGCTACTGCCGGCTGAATAATCATTCTGACAAACCAAGGCCCTGTCGCAGCAGTCAAGCATGCTAGGACAAACACCATGCGATCGGCCAACAAAGGTGAATCCGGCCAAAGATACTGAGCGCTCAGGCCAACATTGGTGAACATGAAGCCACCTAGGGCGAAAAGATAGCCGCTGTATGCCAAGAACGTGCGATCGCGCATGACGATCGTGGAAGTGAGGCTCATCATTAGGACCAACAACACCAAGCCAAAGAGCAGGCCAAAAGCTAACATCTGACTCTGTTGACTTGCAAGAAATGCACTGTCTTGCCAAACTTTGATCTGCACTGAGACCGGCGCACGCTGGTGAACAATACGAAGGAAGTATTCAACGGGCTCACCGAC
>JANPAK010000413.1:0-5459 GCA_031429925.1 Variovorax sp. | reverse complement strand
TGCGCAAGCGCCTTGGCTTCAAAGGTGATGTTCGCGCTACAGGCGATGTATTGATCGACCAACTGGTGCAAATGCAGCGCAGCGGTTTCAGCAGCGCTGTGCTGCGCGAAGATCAGAGCGCAGAGCACGCGGCCACGTTGCTCTCACACTACAAGGATTTTTATCAAGGCGACGTGGCCAATCAACCCGCATTTGTCGCAGAGAAGCTCGCATGAGCGCGACAGATCAGCATGCGATTCCGTCGGTGGACTACGATAAAAAAGTATCCGCAACGCAAAGTCTGCTGCGCCAAACGGGCGAACTGTATCAGCCGCTCACGCAAGCCAGTAGCCTCGGCTTGGAAGACATGGTGATCACCCATTTGCTGCACGCCCTTGGCGTGAAGAGCGAAGTCTTCGTGCTGCAAACCGGCAAGCTGCATGCGCAAACCTTGGATTTGTTGGGCATCGTGCAGAAGCAATACGGCAGCGAGCGCACGATTCGTATCTACGAGCCCGATGCACAGACTGCTTCCGATTTTGAAGCGACGCACGGCGAAGATGCGATGTACGCAAGTATCGCGCTACGCAAGCAATGCTGTGATATCCGCAAGATGAAGCCTTTGGCAAAAGCCTTGGATGGAAAACGCGCCTGGATCAGCGGCCTGCGCAAAGAACAGTCTGACGCTCGTGCTGCTGTTCAGGCCATTGACGACAGCGGGGGAAAAATCAAAATCAACCCCCTGCACGACTGGCTGCTCGGCGATGTGTGGCATTACGTGAAGTCCAATAGCGTTCCCTACAACGTGCTGCACGACCAGTTCTACCCCAGCATAGGCTGTGAGCCTTGCACGCGAGCAGTCACTCTAGGGGAAGACATCCGCTCAGGCCGCTGGTGGTGGGAAGACGAATCGGTAAAGGAATGTGGTTTGCATGTTGCTACTGCTTGATTGCTGAATACCAATACAAATGCAAATACCGGGCGCAAAAGTTACGCTGAAAGTATGCCCCAAAAGTACCAAGCCAGGTTTTTGTTGGTAATTCTTTGACGTTTTTTTTGTCTTTTCTGCTTCATCTGCGTCCGGCACTAAAAATCTCACTTAACTGTCACATTGCACAAAAGCAAAATCATGAACGCCAGAACCGAACCTCAGCTCCTGCAGTTGCTTTCTAACCAGCATCTCAACGCATTGGAAGAAGAGGCCATCTTTATCCTGCGTGAAGTCGCTGGCAGCTTTGAAAAACCGACCCTCCTCTTTTCGGGCGGAAAGGATTCTGCTGTGCTGCTCAAGTGCGCTGAAAAGGCATTTGGCATTGGCAAGATTCCTTATCCGTTTTTGATGATCGACACCGGCCACAACTACCAAGAGGTCTGTGACTTCCGTGACCAACGTGCGGCAGAATTAGGTGCGAAACTTATTGTGCGCAGCGTTGAGGATTCGATGAAGCGCGGCACGGTGCGCCTGGTTCGTCCCGATGAATCTCGTAATGTGCATCAATCAGTCACGCTGCTAGAGGCGATTGAAGAATTTCAGTTTGATGCATTGATCGGTGGCGCGCGCCGTGATGAAGAAAAAGCTCGCGCGAAAGAGCGCATCTTCAGCCACCGAGACAGCTTCGGCCAATGGCAGCCCAAAGCTCAACGCCCCGAGCTGTGGAGCTTGTTCAACACCAAAATCCAGCCCGGCGAACACTTCCGTGTCTTCCCCATCAGCAACTGGACAGAGCTTGATGTGTGGCAATACATCGCCAGGGAAAACATCGCTCTTCCCAGTATCTATTACACCCACAAGCGCCCCGTGGTCGAGCGCCGAGGCCTGCTCGTGCCCATCACACCGCTCACACCTGCAAAAGATGGCGAGGTGATTGAAGAGCGCGATGTGCGCTTTCGCACAGTCGGCGACATCACCTGCACCGCTCCTGTTGCGAGCCTAGCAGCGAGCGCACAAGACATCGTGCTGGAAACCTTGACAGCTGACACCTCCGAGCGCGGCGCGACGCGGATAGACGATAGAACTTCCGAGGCTTCGATGGAGAAACGCAAAAAGGAGGGGTATTTCTAATGCACACCAACACCAATCTTCAAGCACTCAAATTCATCACCTGCGGATCGGTTGACGATGGGAAATCCACGCTGATTGGCCGCCTACTCATCGATAGCAAGACAGCCCTGCTCGATCAGATCGCTGGCGTCTCCAAGACCGGCGAAATCGATCTGGCGCAGTTCACCGACGGCCTGACTGCTGAGCGTGAGCAGGGCATCACGATTGATGTTGCATACCGCTATTTCTCTACCGCCAGTCGCAAGTTCATCATTGGCGATGCGCCAGGCCATGAGCAATACACACGCAACATGGTCACTGCCGCTTCGAGTGCGGATGCGGCCGTCGTGCTCGTCGATGCCACGAAGCTGTTATGGCAGCAGCAACCTGTGCAGCTCTTGCCACAGACCAAGCGGCACAGCCTGCTCGCGCATTTGCTGGGCGTGCCGAGCATCGTGTTTGCGATCAACAAGCTCGATGCAGTGGAAAACGCTGAAGCTGCGTACATCAGTATCAGCGCGGCGCTGCACAGCATGGCTGAACAGGCAGGCGTTGTAATCAACGCTATCGTGCCGGTTTCGGCACTCACGGGCGACAATGTGGTGGAGCTATCCAGCCGTTGGTCGTTTTATTCAGGGCGCAGTTTGCTACAAATTTTGGAGCAATTACCAGCGCAGTCGGCACTTAGCAAAGAGCGCGATGTGCCGACCGCTTTGGCGATTCAGTGGCTCGATAAAGATTCGAGTAGCGCAATCACTGCGCAAGGCCGCCGTACTTTTTGGGGGCGCTTGGGTTCGGGCAACCTGCAAGTCGGCCAAGAGCTGCAAGTTTTCCCCAGCGGCCAGAAAGCGTTTGTGGCACAGCTGCTCGATCACGCACGCGCACCCTTGCAGCAAGACCAAGGCTTAAGCACAAGCTATGGCATCGTGCTGGATCGCGAGGTAGATGTTTCGCGCGGAGATTGGCTGCTCGCACCCGATGCTTTCCAATCGCAGCGCATTATCAACGCAACCGTCGCTTGGCTTGATGAAGAGCCGCTGCAAGTGGGTCGCACCTATCTCGCGCTGCACGGCCATCGCTGGGTCAAAGCCAAAGTCAGCGCCGTCACGCAACGCTTTGACATCCCCACGCTTTCCCCGCAAGAGGCGACGCAGCTGCACTCGAACGAGGTCGGCACGGTGCGACTGACCTTGCAGGAGCCGATAGCGGCGCTACCCTATACACAAAGCAAAGCGCTAGGGGCATTGATATTGGTCGATGCAGCCACACACAAGACCTCAGGGGCAGCTCTTGTGCGCTAGAGACCCTAACTAACGAAATGCCTCAAATCCCAAGTAAAATCAAGGGTTTACACCAATCATTCCGTCAACGCCATGACCCACATCGTTACTGAAGCCTGCATCAAGTGCAAATACACCGACTGCGTTGATGTCTGCCCCGTGGACTGCTTCCGCGAAGGCCCCAACATGCTCGTCATCGACCCTGACGAATGCATCGATTGCGCCGTTTGCATCCCCGAGTGCCCCGTCAATGCGATCTACGCCGAAGAAGACACGCCGGCCGATCAAATTCACTTCATCAAACTCAATGTCGAACTTAGCCAAAAGGCCGGTTGGAAAAGTATCACCAAGCGCAAACCAGCCTTGACCGATGCCGACGACTGGAAGGATAAAACTAACAAGCTCGCTCTGCTGGAGCGTTGATCTCATCCATGGAACCCGTACCCAACTCCGCCATCGTGAACACTGCCAACCAACACCCCGGACCCATTGAAACCGATGCGGTCATCATTGGTGCGGGCCCAGTTGGCTTGTTTCAGGTGTTTGAACTAGGCCTGCTGGAAATCAAAGCGCATGTGATTGATTCTCTGGCCTATCCTGGTGGTCAGCCGATTGAGCTTTATCCTGACAAGCCGATTTACGATATCCCAGCGATTCCCGTTTGCACAGGCAAAGAGCTTACAGATGCATTGATGAAGCAGATCGCGCCTTTTGGTGCGACTTTCCATCTCGGTCAAACTGTCACGCAAGTGCAAAAACAAGACAATGGCCGGTTTTATGTCGAAACCGATAAGGGCACTTGCTTCGTCACCAAGACGATTTTCATCGCTGCAGGCGTAGGCGCTTTTGAGCCCCGGCTGCTCAAAGTCAATGGCCTCGATGCCTTCAATGGCACGCAGTTGCATTACAGCGTCAAAGATCCTGCACAATTCAAAGACAAAAATCTCATCATCGTTGGTGGCGGTGATTCTGCGCTGGATTGGGCGCTCAATTTTGCACAAGAAGGCCCCAATAAAGCTGAGAGTGTGATCCTCGTCCATCGCAGAGATGGCTTCAAAGCCGCTCCAGCGAGCGTGGCCAAAATGAGAGGCCTGTGCAATGCCTATGGGATGCAATTCATGGTCGGCCAAGTCTCCGACATTGTGACCAACAACGGCGAGCTAGAGCAAGTCAAAGTCACTGGCGGCGATGGGGTCACGCGCACCGTGCCGCTCGACATGCTGCTCGTCTTCTTCGGCCTGTCGCCCAAACTCGGGCCGATTGCGAACTGGAGTCTGGAGATCGAACGCAAACAACTGGTGGTCGACACCGAAAAATTCTCCACCAACGTTCCTGGCATTTTTGCTGTCGGCGACATCAATACCTATCCGGGCAAAAAGAAGCTGATCCTCAGTGGTTTCCACGAATGCGCCCTGGCCGCCTTCGCTGCAGCAGCCATGATCTTTCCTGAGAAAGGCAAGATCCATTTGCAGTACACGACCACCAGCACTAAGCTTCACAAAGTGTTGGGCGTCGAGTCGCCCGTCTTCGACTGAATCTACTGCTTCACGGCACCTGCGCGAAGCACCGTTCTAAAGCCAATGTGCCCTGCGGCAAGGTCATCTTCCTGGCCTTGCCGTGCTGCGGCTCGATAGCGCATGCAGTAATTCTCGGCGCATAAGTAAGAGCCACCTTTGATCACATGCTGCAATGGCGCGCGGGTGGCGTACGGTCCGCGACCGATAGGCTTCGCCTCCGTCGCAGAATCGGATCGATGAAACGGCAGATACATGTCTCGTGTGAGCTCCCAAACATTGCCGATCATGTCAAATAGACCGTAGGCGTTGGCTTGAAAGCATCCCACCGGTGCCGGCCCGACGAATCCGTCCTCCGCAAGATTGTTGACCGGGAAGAAGCCTTGCCAGGTATTGGCAGCAGATGGCGCAGCGGTCCTTGTATCTTCTGTCGGTGTTTGACCTGCACGCGCCGCCCATTCCCACTCTGCTTCGGTTGGCAGATCATGCCCCTTCCACTGCGCATACGCCAGCGCGTCCTCGTAGGTGATCGCGACGACCGGGTGGGCCTCCTTGTCTTGAATGCCGCTGTCTGGGCCATTTGGGTGCTGCCAACTCGCACCGGGTCGGTAGCGCCACCATTGCGTGAGATCACCTCCACCTTGC
>JANPAK010000412.1:0-2474 GCA_031429925.1 Variovorax sp. | reverse complement strand
GTGAGCTGGCGCAATCCGGATGAGTCGATGGCCGAGAAGACTTGGGATGATTACATAGAGCATGCCGTCATCAAGGCGATTCACACCGCGAGTGCTTTGACAAAAACCAAGCAGATCAATGCACTTGGATTTTGTGTAGGTGGCACGCTTTTGGGTACCGCGCTCGGCGTGCTTGCGGCACGCAAAGAAAAGCCATTGGCCAGCGCCACCTTCTTGACGACCTTCCTGGATTTTTCCGACACCGGCATTCTGGATATCTTCATCTACGAAGCCAGCGTGAAAAAACGCGAGCAGCAATTTGCTGATGGCGGTTTACTCAAAGGCCAAGAATTGGCCAGCACCTTTAGCTTCCTGCGACCCAACGATCTAGTCTGGAATTATGTGGTGGGCAACTACCTCAAGGGTGAAACGCCGCCGCCCTTTGATTTGCTGTACTGGAACTCAGACGCCACAAATCTGCCCGGCCCGTTCTACGCCTGGTACTTGCGCAATACCTACCTAGAAAACAACCTGAGAAAGCCTGGATACCTGACGGTTTGTGGTGAAAAGCTCGATCTCTCAAAAATCGATATTCCAGTCTACATCTACGGTTCGCGCGAAGATCACATCGTGCCCATCGGCGTGAACGGAGGTGGTGCTTACTCGAGCACGCAAGTATTCAAAGGCAAGAAGCGCTTCGTTATGGGCGCTAGCGGACATATCGCGGGTGTGATCAACCCGCCCGCAGCCAAGAAGCGCTCGCACTGGATCGGCAAAGACAACCATTTTCCTGCCACGCAAGCCGAGTGGCTGAAGACCGCCAAAGAGCATCCCGGCAGTTGGTGGACTGATTGGTTTGCTTGGCTCAAACCGCATGCGGGCAAGCTGACGACTGCCCCAAAAGCATACTCTGCAAAAGCTATTGAGCCTGCGCCTGGTCGCTACGTCAAAGCCAGAGCCTGACCCCTTCATTCATCAAACCTTAGGAAAATATCATGCAAGATATCGTTATCGTCTCTGCCGCACGCACTGCCGTGGGCAAATTCGGCGGTTCGCTCGCCAAAGTCAGTGCGCCCGAGCTCGGTGCAATTGTGATCAAAGAGGCCTTGGCCCGTGCCAAGCTCAGCGCCGACCAAATCGGTGAAGTGATCATGGGTCAAGTGCTCGCTGCGGGCAGTGGTCAAAATCCCGCTCGTCAAGCCATGATGAAGGCCGGCGTGGCGAAAGAAACGCCCGCCTTGACCATTAACGCCGTATGTGGCTCAGGACTCAAAGCCGTGATGCTTGCCGCGCAAGCTGTGGCTTGGGGCGACAGCGAGATTGTTGTTGCTGGTGGGCAAGAGAATATGAGCGCTTCGCCGCACGTGTTGATGGGTAGCCGCGACGGGCAGCGCATGGGTGATTGGAAGATGATCGACTCGATGATCGTCGATGGCCTGTGGGACGTCTACAACCAATTTCACATGGGCATCACTGCAGAAAACGTGGCCAAGCTGCACGGCATCACGCGTGAAATGCAAGATGCGCTGGCTCTAGGCAGCCAGACTAAAGCAGCAGCAGCGCAGGCTGCTGGCAAGTTTGCCGCAGAGATTGCGCAGGTGGTGATTCCTCAGAAGAAAGGCGACGCGATTGTCTTCAGCTCTGATGAGTTTATCAACAAGAAAACCAATTTGGAAGCACTTACAGGCCTTCGCCCTGCCTTTGATAAAGCAGGCTCCGTGACCGCCGGAAATGCGTCTGGCCTGAATGATGGTGCAGCCGCTGTTGTCGTGATGAGCGCTGCGAAAGCTGCCGCGCTGGGCCTCACGCCACTCGCACGCATTGTGAGTTTTGGCACCAGCGGCCTAGACCCCGCGACTATGGGTATGGGCCCGGTGCCAGCCTCACAGAAGGCTTTGCAGCGCGCAGGGTGGAAAGCGCAAGACGTGGATTTGTTTGAGCTCAATGAAGCCTTCGCCGCGCAAGCCTGTGCAGTCAACAAGCTGCTCGACATTGATCCAACAAAAGTCAACGTCAACGGTGGCGCGATTGCGATTGGGCATCCGATTGGCGCATCAGGCTGCCGCATCTTGGTCACGCTGTTGCACGAGATGCAGCGTAGCAATGCCAAGAAAGGCTTGGCAGCACTGTGCATCGGCGGCGGCATGGGGGTTTCCCTGTGCATTGAGCGCTGAAATAGCCGATAGAGTCATCAGCAGGATGTCTTTTTAGGGTTTTGAGTACTCTGCTGGCAGAATACCTGCGCAGAGTGCTATTTTTTTTATAGCAACTGAGTTCACAATAGGAGACATCATGAGTCAAAAAGTAGCATACGTCACAGGCGGCATGGGTGGCATCGGCACCTCGATTTGCCAAGCCCTGCACAAGCGTGGCTTCACCGTCATCGCAGGCTGCGGCCCCACGCGTGACCACGTCAAGTGGATCAACGAGCAAACCGCTTTGGGCTACACCTTTCATACCTCCGTCGGCAACGTCGCTGATTGGGATTCAACGGT
>JANPAK010000411.1:0-2685 GCA_031429925.1 Variovorax sp. | reverse complement strand
GCAGGGTTTGCGTGAGTTCCAAATTGCGGCGCGTAGGCAGCGGAATATCCATCAGATCAGCTTCGCGCTGAATGCGCAGCTGGCTCACATGCTTGAGCTGCGCGCCTTGCGAGTGCTCGGCGTAAGCGAGCAGGGCGCAGGCGGCGGCGTGCGCATGGAGCAGCTCTTGCGCGCCAAAAGCCGCTAGGCTGGCCACCTGCAATTGCGCACACAGCTTTTGTGATCCCAAGCCACTGTCAAACTGAAACGCCGGACGCAGTGTGAACGAGAGCGGCTGAGAAAACCGCAAGGCCTTGATTTGTTGCTCAAATGCAGGCGTGACATCACTGGCATAAAGCAATTCACTAGGTGCAATGCGAGAGACCCAGCCGGCCAACTCATCATGCCTGCATTCGGCCAACTGCACCACAGACTGCGTGAGTGCCAGCCATGCAAGCCCCAGCCGATTGCGCGGTGCTTGATACACTGCCAGCAGAGTGGCTTCAGATTTATCGTTGAGCAACTCGGTATCGGTCAGCGTGCCGGGCGTGACGACGCGAACCACCTTGCGCTCTACCGGCCCTTTGCCTGTGACCTCGCCCACCTGCTCACAAATCGCCACCGATTCGCCGAGCTTGATCAGGCGCGCGAGATAAGTCTCCAGAGAATGAAAGGGCACACCGGCCATCACCACGGGCTGCCCACCCGATTGACCGCGCTGCGTGAGCGTGATGTCGAGCAGCCGCGCGGCTTTCTCTGCATCCGCGAAAAAGACCTCGTAAAAGTCGCCCATGCGATAAAACACAAGCGTCTGCGGAAAGTCTTTCTTCAGATGCAGGTACTGCTGCATCATCGGCGTGTGGTGTGACAGATCAGCGCTCACGCTGTTAGCCTGCGTCGTAGCTTACAGAGGCGCTTCGTCGTCGGAAGCGTCTTGCGCCGATTGCCCTGCACCTTTGAGCGTACCTGCTTGACGCACGGCGGCTTTCTCGCCGGCGCTGGCAAATTTGCTGTATTTGCCAAGCAAGCCCACCATCTGTGCGTAGATCTTTGGGTTGCCAGCCAGGCACTCTTGCTGTTCGAGGTAGTTGGCCTCACCCGTGAAGTTGCCAATCAGGCCACCGGCTTCTTGCACCAGCAGCGAGCCTGCTGCCATATCCCAAGCTTGTAAACCGGTTTCAAAAAAGCCATCTGTGAAGCCTGCGGCCACGTAGGCTAAATCCAGCGCTGCCGCTCCGGGGCGGCGCAGACCGGCGGTTCGGGTCATGATGTCGCTCATCATGGCCATATAAACTGGGAAGTTGTCGCCCGGGCGGAAGGGGAAGCCGGTGGAAATCAAGCATTGCTCGAGGCGTTCTCGCTTGGAGACGCGCAGTCGGCGGTCGTTGAGGTAAGCGCCCCGGCCGCGCGAGCTAAAAAACAGATCATTGCGCGTGGGGTCGTACACAACGGCGTGATCGACCTTGCCTTTGATTTGCAATGCGATGCTGACGCAATAGACCGGGAAACCATGAATGAAGTTGGTGGTGCCATCAAGTGGATCGATGATCCAAATGTGATCAGAAAATTTATTGCCCTGTGATCGGCCCGATTCTTCAGCCCAGATGCCATGATTTGGGTAGGCCTCTAGGATAATTTCGATGATGGCTTGTTCTGCTGCTGCATCCACCTCGGTAACGAAGTCGTTGATCTGCTTCTGTTTGATGCGCACTGATTCGATGTCTAGCGCGGCGCGGTTGATGATCGAGCCTGCGGCGCGGGCGGCGCGAACGGCTACGTTGAGCATGGGGTGGGAAGAGGCAGTCATATTTTGAGTGGAGCGGGTGGGCGCCTCGGCGCGGTGACCTGCACGATGACAGGCAATGGCTTGATTTTCTCATGTTTGATAGGATCGACCGCTTCAGCGGGGAAAAGTATTCAAATACATGGGCTTGGCGTAGGTTGTGCGCATCATGCTGACGATAGGCTCGGGAAACCCCTTATTGGTCAGTTAGAATTTAAGTTGTTTTTGCAAGTCATTGATATTGCGACATATTTTGTTTTCCGCTATACTTTCCGTAGCTGCTTCCCCTGGACTTGGTCCGTGTAATCATTTGCTAAGGCCGCTATGCGCACTTTTCGAGCTTTTTCGCTAATGAAACGAATGTTGGCTGCTCCAATGATCAGCCTCTTACTCGTAGGAGGTTCGCTTGCCTTGGGTTCGGCGCAAGCGCAAACGGTCAAGCGCGACGCTAAAGCGACCCCCTCCGTGAAAGCCACTGCGGCCAAAAGCGTAAGGCAGGCGAAGCCGGCCGCGAAGGTGCAAAGGGTGGTTGTGATCAAGAATGGTAAGCGCGTGGTCGTGATGCGGCGCGTACCTGTTGCGCCCGTCATTGCAGCCCGTCCCTCGTATGGCCAGCTCGCTGGTTTGCACGCAACACTGGATCCCCTCGAACTCAAGTCCAGCGTTGCTTTTGTGATGGACCAAGACACCAACGAGATCTTGGTTCAAAAGAACGGGGGCGCCATTTTGCCGATTGCTTCGCTGACCAAACTCATGACGGGTGTCATCGTGCAAGAGGCGCAGCTTGATATGAACGAAGTGATTGCGATCACGATGGCCGACGTCGATACCGAGAAGGGAAGCCGCTCGCGTTTGAAGGTGGGCAGCGAACTGACGCGCGGTGAACTCATGCTGTTGGCGCTCATGAGCAGCGAAAACCGCGC
>JANPAK010000410.1:0-7720 GCA_031429925.1 Variovorax sp. | reverse complement strand
CATCGACAAAGTCAAAGACTTGCTGAAATAAATCCCATCTCGAAGAAGCACCATGATTGCCCAGCTCTACACCCAAGCATCTCGCCGCATTCACGAGCTACCCGGTTTGGCGTTAGCGCTGGTGAGCGGCTTGGCATTCATGGGCGCGCTCCTTGCGCCTTTGAGCGCCCAGGCCCAAGTGCCGCCCAACGCTCAAGAGATCGCCCGATTCAGCGCCTTGCATGCCGCCGCTCAGCGCGGCGACGCGGCGCAGATCCGAAGCTTGGCCGCAGCCAAAGCGGATCTCAACGCCCGCGACAGCTATGGTCGCACGCCACTGCATGTGGCGGTGTTTGCCCGTAAACACGAAGCCGTGAGCGCTCTGGTGAAAGCGGGCGCTAACATCAATCTTTTGGAAAGCGACCGCTACGACGGCATCACCATTGCCTCGGTTGCCGACGACGAAGACACCCTGCGCCTGCTCATCTCGCTCGGCGCCAACGCCAAGCTCACCACCAGCCGCTACGACGGCACCGCCCTGATCGCCGCCGCGCACCTTGGGCACGACGGCGTGGTGCGCCAGCTCATTGCCGCGGGCGCCCCGCTGGATCATGTGAACAACCTGCACTGGACGGCCGTGATCGAGGCCATCGTTTTAGGCGACGGCGGCAAACGCCATCAGGCCACGCTCGAAGCGCTGATCAAAGCTGGCGCCAACCTGCAGCTCGCCGACCGCGCTGGCAACACCCCCTTGGCCTTGGCTCGCCAACGCGGCTATGGTGCCATGGTGCGCATGCTGGAAGCCGCTGGCGCGCGCTAAGCCAAGCACCATGCGGAGCAGCACTTGCTATATATTCAATAGCATGTTGCGCACATTTTATAGGGGCTAGAGGCCCATTTCTCTTAAAAATTGGTTACTTCCCGCTTAAAAAGGCCTGCACAGCAGCCACCGTGACCGTGGCGTCTTCTTCATGCGGCACGTGGCCTAAAATGTCAAACATCACCAGCTTGGAGCCCGCAATGTCTTTGGCAAAGCGCTCACCACTGGATGGCGGGATCAGGCGATCTTGCCCGCCCCAGAGGATCAGCGTGGGCTGCGTGATCTTGGGGATGCGCTCTGGCGCGAAAGCCATTCGCTCCCGCATACGCAAACCCAGCGCGTGGCGGTTGCCTTCGCGCAGCGTCAGCTCCAAATAGCGGTCAATCAGCTCTGGCGTGATCTTGGCCGGATCGCCGTAGACATTTCGCAAACTCGATTCAATCAAGCCGCGCGGCAGGATGTTGTTCATCAGAGGTGCCAGCGCTTCGATGCGCGCAATACGAAAACCCAGCGGCACCGACTTCGATTCAAACGGATAACCCACCGCGTCCACCAAGATCAGTTTGGCCACGCGCTCGGGCTGCTTGCCTCGCAAGTAGTCTGCCGTCTCCCACGCAATCTGCCCACCCAGCGAATTGCCGCCCAGCGCCACCGGCTGAGTAACTTGCAGCGCATCCAGCGTGGCCACCACGAATTTCGCGTAATTAACCGGCGTGTAATGCCCGCCATCCTCGTTCAGCCATTGCCCCGCATAGGGGCCAGTCAGCCCAAAGCCCGGCAGATCAAAGCGAATCACCCGGCGCGTCTTGGCCAGCACTGCCGCCCAGCCATCCCAAGTATGCAAGCTGGCTGAAGTGCCATGCAGCAACACGATGGGCTGCGCATCATCGCGCGGGCCTTCATCCCGATAGTGCACCGGCATGCCGCGCACATCGACAAACTTCGAGCCCGAAGCCGGCGCCGCCCAGCGGCCTTTGAGCGAATCCACCGGCCGATCCGGCGCCCAGCTGAGCGCCAGCGCGCCGCCCACCAAGAGCAGCGCAACGGCCAATGCGCCCCAGATCCAACGCTTTAGAAGTGAAGACAAGGTGTTTCTCCAGTTTTTACTTCAGGCGAGATTAACCGAGTTTCCAACGGCGATAAACTTGATGCATCTCCCCTCATTCCATCCCTCTCGCCTATGTTGACCCGCCTCCTCATTGCCGCGCTGCTCAGCATCAGCCTTAGCGCCACGGCGCAAACCCCGCCCGCCAGCAACGAGCTTGTGGCCGAAATCGTGAGCATCCCTGTGAAAGGCGCCGGAGTGCGCGGAGATGATGCACAAATGCCTGTGCATGTCTTCAAGCCCACGCTCACGCAATCCAACGCTGGCGCAGGGCCGTGGCCAGTGGTGATCTTCTCGCATGGCCGCGCGGGCACACTCGATGAGCGAGCGAGCCTCAGAAACCCCGTGCTGTTTGGCCATGTTCGCTATTGGCATGCCAAAGGCTACGCTGTCGTTTCAGCCGTGCGCCCCGGCTATGGCGACAACACCGCGCAAGACCCTGAAGACCACGGCGCGCGTTGGAGCGGCGGCACTTGCACAGGATCGCCAGATTTCAGCAAAACCGCTGGCGCGGCAACGCACGCCATGCGCAGCGCCCATGCGTGGGTCGTCGAGCAAAGCTGGGCCCGCAAAGAGCGCATCATCTTGGTTGGCCAATCGGTGGGCGGCCTCGCCACCGTCTCCGCCTGCGGGCAAAACTGGCCAGGTGTCATTGCTTGCATCAATTTCGCTGGCGGCGCAGGCGGCAACCCACGCACCTCGCCCGGCGCGTCTTGCCAAGCAGAGCGCCTAGGCGAGCAGCTCGCCAGCCCTGCCAAAACCACTCAAGTGCCCAGCCTCTGGCTCTATGCATATAACGATCAATACTGGGGCGCAGAAGCCCCCAAGAAATGGCACAAAGCCCATGTCGAAGCCGCCACCGCCGCTGGCCAGAAAACCACAGCCGAGTTCTTCGCCGCACCGGCCATCGACACTGACGGCCACCGCCTGCTCAATGCGGGCGGCAGATTTTGGAGCCCGGTGCTCAATGCTTGGTTGGCGAAAAATGGGTTTTGAGTTGCTATTGATTAGATAGCACGTTGCGCATATTCTATAAGGGCTAAGCGCCCATATTGCTTAGAATCAGCGCCCTTCTGGCCAGCCCGCCTTACTTCGCCAGCCGAGCATTCTGCGGAAACATGGCCTTCTTCGCGTCATCGTCCATCTCGGCTTTAAAGCTGTGCTGAGCCTTCAAGGGTTCTGCCCGCTGAGCAGCTGGGCGCGCGTTGATCTCATCGAGAAGGCGCTTGACATGCGGCAAGCTGGCCCAGGCTTCAGCGCCAAGAATAAAGGGCACGGCACGCGCCCAGCCCCATACCGCCATATCCACGATGGTGTAAGCATCGCCCAGCATGTAGCGATGCTTGGCCAATTGCTCATTGATGATGCCCCAATGGCGCTGCGCCTCAAAATCGTAGCGGTTCACCGCATATTCTTTGGGTTCGGGCGCAAAGTGCTTAAAGTGCACCGCCTGGCCGGAATACGGGCCAATGCCAGTGGCCACAAACATCAGCCATGAATACATCTGCGCCCGCTCGGCCGGCGTGTTGCTGGGCAAAAACTGGCCCATCTTTTCAGCCAAATAAAGCAAGATCGCATTGCTGTCAAACACCGTTGCATCCCCATCCACCAAGGCCGGTGTCTTCGCATTCGGGTTGATCGCTTTAAAGGCGGCGCTATGCTGCTCGCCTTTGCGCGTATCCACCGGCACCAGCTCATAAGGCAAGCCCGTTTCTTCCAGCAAGAGCGCGACTTTGAGGGGGTTGGGCGAGGGGTGGTAGTAAAACTTCATGGGGTGTCTAAATCAAGGTGATGGAAGATCCGTCTACTGCGCAATGATGACCCTTGCTGCACCGCGATCACAATTGACGCACCACGCATCGAAACAGACGCAAGTCGCAGCTGAAATTGGCTCGATACAAAATTAATAGCGTGCTCTGGTTATTTTGTAAGAGTTAGACGCCTCTTTTTACAGACTTTCAAGCCTTGATTTGCGACCCATCCATGCAATCCAGCCCCAATGATTTTAGATAGTCGTAGGTACGATCGTAAAGACTACTAGCGCGCGTCGGATCGTTTTCGTTTCCCTCTGGCACAACAATAACCACTCCTTGCCGCGCACGCGTCAATAAAACCCGATATGCATTGACAAGGTAGGCCTGCCGCTCCGCCTTGTGCGTCTTTTGCCACTTGCTACCTTTGAAGGCGTGTGTACTCCATCCGTCATCGCAGAATCGCAAATCGGCGTCCCACACAACGGCGGCCCAGTCTAACTCCAAGCCCTGAACGTCAAACTCTGTAGCAACGTCCTCCAAATAGAAAGATGAGCGAACATCTGTCCTGTCGTCCAAGAACCAATGCACCGGGTCGATCTTGACTCGCACATCTATCGCGTGTGGCCGGAGCCGCTGTGCACGTGACGACGCGACCAGACCAAGTCGCTCTGACCCTCTAGCCTTTTTACGAAGCCAGTCTTTTGCCACATCCACATTTCGGGTCAAGCATATTGGATATCGTTCACCAACTTCTGAATACAAACTTCGGGCAAGTCCTGTATCGCATCGAAGAATCGCATTGATCAGGTGTGCCTGCTTCTCGGCTCGAAAACTTCGCATGGACGTGGAAAGATGAAGGGCGGGCACATCATAGACTTGTACCGTGTCCGCGACTCTGCGAAGGTCCTCTAAGGCTCCATATTCTGGTTCCCTAAGCTGGCTTGAAACGTAAAGACACCAGTGAGGAAACGACCGCTCAACTGCTCGAATCCACTCGGCCATACCCGCTTCACCAGTATTGATCTCCTGTCCGCCACCGATTAAGCACACCACGACAGCCCAATCCTTATGGCGATCAAGGCATGAAATCAAAAACTCTGGTTCGGACTGATTAAAGTCACGCCTTCCCTTTTTACGCTGCATAAAGTCTACTGTTTGCTCTTTGGTCCACGCCCGCTGCGCTTCATCAAAGATAGCAATGTGGTCGATGGGTGGATCAACGGAATCGAGACAAGCATCGCGGAAATGATGAACGTTTTGAATAAACAGATCCACCGCCTGCCGCGCCCGCCCCTTTTTGACAGGCTTATTTGACAATTTGCCTCGATTAACCTGATCTCTAGCCAGCGCCTCTCTGAGAATTGCAACCAAAGGCCCATTGCCAGATAAGTAAACACTGTGTAGCCCGTCAGCTGTGCTTTGGTGCTGCGTCGCGGTATTCAACCCAACCAAAGTTTTTCCCGCGCCAGGGACGCCGGTGATCATGCAAATAGCTTTACGGTTGTTCTGCCGCGCGTCGAAAACTATTGAGTCTATAGCTCCGGCCGTGAGGGCTAGGTTTTGCGCTGACGCGTCCGACTTGCACAGCTCTTCTACAGTATGGTCTGCGTACAGCGCTATTGCCGCTTCTACAATCGTTGGCGTTGGCCTGTATCGCCCCGCAGCCCAGACATCAGCGTCGATATCTTGTGATACGTCATCGTCTTGTGCGGCAAAGGCGATTGTTTCCGCTATCTGATCTGGTGCCACACAAAGTGGTTCAGCGACTCCATCGTGCGCAAAGGCCGGCACCTGTGTGCCTTTACGTTGCTTCGCTTGGGTTGCCACCAAAAGAGGAATGATTTTTTCTGGCGCACTTGTTTCGTGAAAGTTCTTAAGGTCGAGCGCGTAATCCCACACTTGCTCTATCGCGCTTCTGTGAAACTCTGCCGCCCCCACTTTGAACTCAACAACGAAAATAACACGCCCGATCAAAAGAACAACGTCAATACGGCGCCCAAGGCGAGGCACAACATACTCGAAATAAATCGTTATCCCTCGATTTATACGGAGTAGTGCAAGTTGTTCGCGAAGTATTTGAATCTGAAGCAGCCATGCATACTTTTGCGGCTCTTCTACCACCTGACTTTCCATAGCCAGTGCGCCAAGAATTTCCTCGTCTGACTGTCCTAGAAATTTCTTAACTGAGGCCGAGTAATACGCTCGCATTCGGCCTCCTTTTGCGTTGTGTCAAACGTCAATATTCATCGCGCGCAGCGCATTGTCTTCAATGAACTTCCGACGTGGCTCAACCTCATCACCCATGAGGGTCGTGAACACGCGATCGGCTTCGATGGCGTCTTCGATTTGCACTTTGAGCAGGCGGCGCACGGTCGGGTCCATGGTGGTTTCCCAGAGCTGCTCGGGGTTCATCTCGCCCAAGCCTTTGTAGCGCTGGCGGCTGGTGGTGCGCTCGGCCTCGCCAATGAGCCATTGCATGGCTTCGCGGAAATCACTCACCTTTTGCTCTTTTTCCTTCTCGCCTTCGCCGCGCTGCACCAGCGCGCCGTCGGTCACCAAGCCTTGGAAGGTGAGCGCTGCGTCCACCAGCGCGGCGTAATCCCCGCCGTGCACAAAATCGGCGGTGATGGTGGAGAGCTTGTCGTTGCCATGCACGCGGCGCGTGATGGTGAGTACATGCTTGTCGGTGCGCGCATCAAACACAGCGGCCACTTTCGCAGCATGCAAGCCGCCCTGCAAGGCGGTGGCTGATTTTTCTGCGTCCTGCAGCGTATCCAGATTGAGCGCGACGCCATTCATGATGGCATGCAGCGCCTCGCCATCCATCCAGTTGGAAAGGCGTGCAATCACGGCCTGGGCGAGCTGATACTTGCGCGCAATTTCCAGCAGCGTTTCGCCCTGAATGGTGGCTTTGTCTTTGCCGGACACGAGCTTTGCGCCATCCATGGCCACGCGCAGCAAATAGGCATCGAGATCATTGCCATCTTTGAGGTATTGCTCGGCCTTGCCGTGCTTCACCTTGTAAAGCGGCGGCTGCGCAATATAGATATGCCCGCGCCCCACCAGCGCTGGCATCTGGCGATAGAAGAAGGTGAGCAGCAGGGTGCGGATGTGCGCGCCGTCCACGTCAGCATCGGTCATGATGATGATGCGGTGATAGCGCAGCTTCTCCACATTAAAGTCATCTGAGCCGCCCACAGCGCCAATGCCGGTGCCTAAAGCGGTGATGAGGGTAACGATCTCGTTGCTGGTGAGCAGCTTGTCGTAGCGGGCTTTTTCTACGTTGAGAATCTTGCCGCGCAGGGGCAGGATGGCTTGGAATTTACGATCACGGCCCTGCTTGGCAGAGCCGCCGGCGGAATCGCCCTCGACGATATAAATCTCGCACAGCGATGCGTCTTTTTCTTGGCAATCAGCCAACTTACCGGGCAAGCCAAAGCCATCGAGCGCGCCTTTGCGGCGCGTCATTTCTCTCGCCTTTCGGGCAGCATCACGGGCACGCGCGGCTTCCACAATCTTGCCGCAAATGATCTTGGCATCATTGGGGCGCTCATCCAAATATTCGGTGAGGGCCTTGGCCACGATATCTTCCACCGGCGCGCGCACTTCGCTGCTCACCAGTTTGTCTTTGGTTTGGCTCGAAAATTTGGGCTCAGGCACTTTGACGGAAAGCACGCAGCACAAGCCTTCGCGCATGTCATCGCCAGAGATATCGACCTTGGCTTTTTTAGCCAGCTCATTGGCTTCGATGTATTTGCTGATCACGCGCGTCATCGCGGAGCGCAGGCCGGTGAGGTGGGTGCCGCCATCGCGCTGGGGGATGTTGTTGGTGAAGCAGAGCACGTTTTCGTTGTAGCTCTCGTTCCACTGCATCGACACTTCGACGCCAATGTGTGTGCCAGGAATGCCGCCGTAGCTGTCTGCGGGGCGCTCGCCCATCGCGCTGAAGGTGGTGGGATGCAGCACTTTTTTCGCGCCATTGATGTATTCCACAAAGCCCTTCACGCCGCCCGCGCCCGCGAAATCATCGCTCTTGCCGCTGCGCTCGTCATGCAAACGAAT
>JANPAK010000409.1:0-10177 GCA_031429925.1 Variovorax sp. | reverse complement strand
CCCGGCTTCACCACCGCCACACAGATCACCGAACTCTCAGGCCGTGGCGTCGGAATGGATGTCGTTCGCTCTGAGGTGGTGGCTCTGGGCGGTCGTATCGAAACTGCCACAACATCGGGCCAGGGAACCAGCTTCAGACTGGTCCTGCCTTTGACCACTGCCGTCACGCAGGTGGTCATGATGCGGATTGGCGAATTAGCTATTGGCGTGCCGGCCAACCTGATCGAAGTTGTGCGTCGCGCCACGCTCAAGGATGTGCGGCAAGCTTACAACAGTGGCACTTACGAATTCGGCGGCGAAAACCTGCCGTTCTTCTGGGCCGGCGCGCTCTTGCAGCATTCTGCTGCGACCAGCGAACCCGCAACCAAAACGCTACCTATCGCAGTGTTCCGCTCCGCCGCTCAGCGAGTGGTCTTGCATGTCGACGAAGTCTTGGGTAACCAAGAAGTGGTGGTGAAGAACCTTGGGCCTCAGCTCTCGCGCCTGCCAGGCTTGGCGGGCATGACGGTGCTGGCGTCTGGCGCCGTCGCATTGATCTATAACCCTGTGGCCCTAGCGACCGTGTATGGTCAACAGGCTCGTGCCATGAGCTTTGATCCTGCCCAGCCGCATGCACTGGAAAGCCAGTCGCAGGTTCAAGGTGTCACAGACGCCGTCCCACGCGAGTTGTCCGGTGACGCGCAACCTGTGGTGCCACTCGTACCGGCCAACCCAGCTTCGATCTCGCCAACGGCGATCCCGCTCGTGCTCGTGGTGGACGATTCCATTACTGTGCGCCGCGTAACGCAGCGCCTGCTGCAACGGGAAGGCTATCGCGTGGCGATGGCCGCAGACGGACTACAAGCCCTCGAACGTTTGGCCGAAGAGTTGCCGGCGGTGATCCTCTCCGACATCGAAATGCCCCGCATGGATGGCTTCGACTTGCTGCGCAATGTGCGAGGTGATGCAAAGCTCAAGCACCTGCCCACCATCATGATCACATCGCGCATTGCTGAAAAGCACCGTGAGCATGCCTTCGAGCTCGGCGCCAACCACTATCTGGGCAAGCCCTATTCTGAAGAAGAGTTGCTGAGCCTGATTCGGCGCTACGCGCGTGAAGAGGCAACGGTTTAATTCCGTCGTGGTCTTCCACGAAAGGCGTCCGTTTTTCTGTTGATTCCGTCAAGCGGAATGAAGGTTTGGCACGCTTCCTGCATTTAATTTTGAACTGCGTGGCGCCCTCTCCACCAGCAGAAGTTTTGAGGAAATTCCATGACAACGCGTCGCAAAGTTCTCCAGTCTGCAAGTGTCTTCGGGCTGCCCGCTCTAGCCCCTTTTGCCATCCGTGCACAAGCTTGGCCGGCTCAGCCCATCAAATTGGTTGTGACGTTCCCGCCGGGTGGTTCCAGCGATATTGTTGCAAGACTGCTTGCGCCTGCACTCTCCGATAAGTTAGGGCAGCCGGTGGTGGTTGAGAACCGACCGGGTGGCGCCACCACCATCGGCGCAGCCCAAGTTGCAAATGCCGAGGCCAACGGCTACACGCTCCTGATTTCAAATTCTGCACCGATGTCCATCTCCCCGGCTTTGATGGAAAAGCCGCTCTATGATCCTGTACGCAGCTTTCGGCATTTGACCTATGTGGGCGATGTACCGACCGTGCTGGTCGTTCACCCTTCGCTGCCTGTGACTGATTTCGCGGGCTTTTTGGCTTGGGCGAAAGCGCAAAAGGATCCTGTGCCTTTCGGCAGCGGCGGGGCCGCCTCGGTAGGTCATATCGTGGGTGAGATGCTTGCCCAGCAAGCCGGCCTGAAGCTGCTGCATGTCCCTTATCGAGGCGCGGGGCCGATGCGAACCGATCTGTTGGGCGGCCAAATCAGAATGGCGATCGATGCCTTGCCCGCGAATTTGCCGTTCCGCAAATCAGGGCAATTGCGCCTATTGGCAATCACTGCGGAGCGCCGCGTCACCCAAGCCAACGACATTCCAACTTTCGCTGAGCTCGGCTATCCCAAGCTCGTGGCGGAGAATTTTGTCGGCGTTTCAGCGCCAGCGGCAGTACCTGCGGCAGTTGCACAAACTCTTGTGAAGGCGCTATCCGAGGTGATGGCGATGCCCGACATCCGCAGCAAGCTCGTCGCACAGGGTTTCGAGCTTGAAAATCGTACGCCGGAGGCCTTCACAAATTTCATCAAAGATCAGGCTGCTTTGTGGGCACCTATCGTGAAAGCCAGTGGAGCCACACTTTGAGCGCTGATCGCAAGCCTGCACGCCGCGTGGCGGTTGCTTTATTTGGCCCGCCCGGTCAAGGAAGTTTCAATGAGTCTGGACATGACGGTGCGCTGCGTGCGCAGGCAGCAGGACATGCGCTGGACGTTCATTGGATTGCGCCCCAATCGCCAGCGGACCGCGCGCAGGCTCTGAGCGACATCTGTCGGGCGGGGCTTGACTTGCTTGTCGCCCATGGCGGCCAGGGCGATGCTCCCGTGGAGATGATGCACGCGCAGTTTGCTGACACCCTGTTCGTCGTGACGCAGGGTAGTTTTCTTGCGACCAACACGGCGAGTTATGAAGTCCTGCAAGAGCAGTCGGCATTCCTTGCCGGAGTGCTCGCAGGCTTAGCCTCCAAAAGCCGCATCGTGGCTCACATGTCGGGCGAAAAGGTGAGGCCTGGTTTGAAAGGTAGGGCAGCATTTGCCAGTGGCCTGAGGCAGGCAGCCCCAGATTGCCGCTTTGTCACGATCTTCTGCGGCCACCAGCACGATCCAGATCTTGCCTTTGAAACAACGCGCAAGCTGCAACAGCAAGGCGCGGATCTGATTTTCGCCATGATCGATGGCGGCCGTCCGGGCGTGACGCGAGCCTGCCGGGAATTGCCGATCCGCCAGATCGGCAATGTGCTCGATTGGGTGCAGCGCGACCCCCAGGTGTTTGCGGCATCGGCTTTGGCGGATTCAGGGCGCGGTCTGTCACAGGCGATTGAAGACTTCACGCAAGGCAACGTGCGACCTGGGACAACACAGATCTACGGACTCGACCAACCCGAATTTGTGCGGCTGGCTCTCGCGCCGGAAATGCAAGCGCAGTTTGGCGCAGCATTGGCTGGCTGGACGCAACGCATCTTGAGCGGCGACATCCACATTGACACAGACTACGACGGCCCCGAGCTTTGAGCCCTCGCCCTTTCACTGGCTGCTGAGCGCAAGGGTCTGCGTCAATCAATCACGCAAAACCATTCTGCCGCCAAGCTTCAAAGACGCTCACTGCCACGGCATTCGATAAATTCAAGCTGCGCTGGCCCTCGCGCATAGGAAGCCGCAGGCGTTGCTCAGGGGGAAAGCTCTCGCGCAACTCAGTGGGCAAACCCGCCGTCTCTGAGCCAAAGAGCAACCAATCACCGATTTGAAAATTCTGCGCAAAAACACTGTGGCTGCCGCGCGTGGTAAAGGCGAAGATGCGTTCGGGCTGGGGTTGGCAGGTGGCCAAGAACGCTACCCAAGAGGCGTGTTTCTGGGTTGTGGCGTATTCGTGATAGTCCAAGCCCGCGCGGCGCATGTACCGGTCTTCCATCGAGAAGCCTAGTGGCTCGATCAGATGCAGGGCACAACCCGTATTGGCGCACAAGCGGATCACGTTGCCGGTGTTGGGCGGAATTTCAGGCTGAAACAAGATCACGTTAAACATGGATCGGCTTTTCAATAGGATTTGGCTTGTCGCGCTTTATGACGCATGTCGCTCTGGTATGTATATTTATCAAAGCAGTATTGTTCAAGATACGATCTTAAGCCTCGTAATACGAAAAAGTTTTTCTAACACTGAAGTGACGTCTACTAAAATTGAACAGTGATTTTCCAACTCCTTGTTATTCAGTGGAAACCATCGCCGACCAACTTTCCTAAATTGATCACATGAACCCTACCGGTTTTTTTTATATCTTAATATCGACTTTCGCCTTGTTAGGTTGCGGAGGGGGCGGAGGGAACCCAAGCCCGCTAACGCCCCCAATATTGGGCGATTCAATAGACAAATATGTAGGTACTTGGGCTGTTTGTATACCTGACTCGAACATGCCGCCCGCCGCGTCTAAAGTATTTCTTACGTTTACTAAAGTAAGTGCGACCAGTGCCGTATATGTAACAACAATTGAGACTCACAACAACTCTGGATGCATCGGACCTGCTCCCTCCTTCGTTGACGAAACGGGTGTTTACAGCTTGAACGGCACTAAAGACAACGGTATGCGCATCGTTGATAGGGTCGACATCAGGGTTACCGGCCCTACCCCATCAAGTTCCAAAGATATTAGCTTTGTTGACGCTAACTTACTCACCTTCGGTGATGAATCTCAAGGCCCTGATGGGTATCCGAACGCACTTGGCACAGTCAGTTTAGCCAAGCAATGATAAGTTCATCTTTGGCGTTCGGAGTCATGCTGCTGTCAATACGCGATATGCTCAAAAAATTGACTGGCGCCTTACATTCCTAAATGTAAACTTAGAGACACTGCGCATAAAAATGTCTCTCTTCAAATCTGCCTCCCTTGTCTCTGCCTGGACCATGGTTTCACGCATCACGGGATTAGCCCGCGAACTGGTCGTGGCGGCAATGTTTGGCGCATCGGCCATGACGGATGCCTTCAACGTCGCATTTCGCATTCCGAATTTGCTGCGGCGCTTGTTTGCGGAAGGCGCGTTCAGCCAAGCCTTCGTGCCGGTACTGGCTGCGAGCAAAGAAAAGGAGGGCGAAGCGGCCACCCGCGTGTTGATCGATCAGGTGGGCTCGGTGCTCCTGTGGGCGCTGATCATCACCTGCGTGATTGGCGTAGCGGCGGCTCCGCTTTTGGTGTGGGCGATGGCTAGCGGTTTGCAGCAGACGCCGCGCGCGTTTGAGGTTTCCGTGTTGATGACGCGCTTTATGTTTCCCTACATTGCCTTCATGTCGCTGGTGGCGCTGGCCTCCAGCGTGCTCAACACCTGGAAGAAGTTTGCGGTGCCAGCGGCCACGCCGGTGCTGCTCAATGTGGCGATGATTGCAGCAGCTTGGCTGCTTGCGCCGCAACTCAAAAGCCGAGGGATCGAGCCGATCTACTCGCTCGCAGCCGGCGTGATGCTGGGCGGTGTGCTGCAACTGGGCATGCTGGTGCTGGCCCTGAAAAGACTGGGCATGATGCCGAAGTTTTCATGGAATCCGGCTGCAGCCTTTAGCCTTATTTCGCAGCCTGCTATCAAAAACATACTAACTTTGATGCTGCCGGCGTTGCTGGGAGTGAGCGTGGCGCAGATTTCACTGGTGATCAATACGCAAATCGCCTCGCATTTGCAAACCGGCTCCGTCAGTTGGCTCAGTTTTGCCGATCGGTTGATGGAGTTTCCCACGGCCATGCTCGGCGTGGCGCTTGGCGTCGTGCTCATGCCCCAACTGGCGGCAGCCAAGGCCAGCGGAGACAATGAAAAATTCTCGGCCATGATCGATTGGGGGCTGCGCTTGGTGGTGTTGCTGGCCGTGCCCGCTGCCGTGGCGCTGCTGTGCTTTGCGACGCCATTGGTGGCCGTGCTCTATCACTACGGCGCATTCTAGGGCTCAGACGTGCATCAGGTGGCACTCGCACTGATGGGATATGGCTCGGGTCTGCTCGGCTTAGTGGCGATCAAGGTGCTCGCGCCGGCTTATTACGCGCGGCAGGACATCAAAACGCCGGTGAAGATTGCGATCGTGGTGCTGATCTTCACGCAGCTGTTGAACTATTTGCTGGTGCCGCATCTCTTGCACGCAGGCTTGGCACTTGCGATTGGCTTAGGCGCGATGCTCAACGCACTGTGGCTTTTGATCGGTTTGCTGCGCAGCAAGATTTACGCACCCTCTAAAGGCTGGCTGGTCTTTGGGATGCAAGTGATTGCGGCGAGTAGCTTGCTGGCGGTGTTCTTGCTCTGGAGTGCCCAAGCAGTGGATTGGGTCGCGATGCAAAGCACGGTTTTTCAACGAGTCGGACTTCTGGCCGCAGTATTATTTGCATCAACTGCTATCTATTTCGGAGCGTGCTGGGCGGCGGGTTTGAAGATAGGCGCTTTGCTGAAAAGGTGATTTCTGATGAAGAATGTGAGCGTCCATTACAAAGTTGAAGCGGCGAATGTGCATGCGCACCTGTGGCGCGTCACGCTCACCGTAGCCAAAGCAGCTCGGGTGCAAACCGTGAGCTTGCCGGTGTGGATTCCAGGCAGCTACATGGTGCGCGAATTCTCTAAGCACTTACAAAACATGACAGCAACGCAAAGCGGTCGGGTTTGCGCTGTGGAGCAGCTTGATAAATGCACTTGGCACATCAAAAGCGCAGCAGGCAAACCACTTGCGATCAGCTATGAGGTTTATGCGTTTGACAATTCGGTGCGCACGGCTTGGCTAGATGCACAAAGGGCGTTTTTCAATCCCACGTCGCTTTGCCTGCGTGTACATGGGCGTGAGAAGGAAGTGCATGGTCTGTCTCTAGTTGCTATTAATTCAGAAGCGCTCTGCGCAGTATCTACGTCAGCTATCGCGCAGAAAGTCTCAAAAGCAGAGGCGAAGAATCTGCTTGGAGCGTACCTATTCGATGATTATGATCATCTCGCCGACACGCCTTTTGAGATCGGTCGTTTTTGGTGCGGCAGCTTCAAAGTGCGCGGCGCCCTCCACGAGTTTGTGGTCAGTGGCGCACCAGCTTCATTTGACGGAGAGCGATTGCTTGCAGACACGAAAAAAATCGTTGAGGCTGAGTTGCACTTTTGGCACGGCTTGGATGGCAAGCCGCCGTTTGACAGGTATGTCTTCATGCTCAATGCGGTCGATGATGGCTATGGCGGCTTGGAGCATCGCGCCAGCACCGCACTGATCTGCGGACGCCGCGATCTTCCGCGCATAGGTAGCCTCAAGCAGAGTGAGGGCTACACCACCCTGCTCGGCTTGATCAGCCATGAGTACTTTCACACATGGAATGTGAAGCGCTTAAAGCCCCAAGAGTTTGTGCAATACGACTACGCACAAGAAAACTACACGCAGATGCTTTGGTTCTTCGAGGGATTTACGAGCTATTACGACGATTTGATACTGCGCCGCGCAGGCCTGATCGACCATGCCCAATATCTGCGGCTGCTGGCCAAAGCCATCAACCAAGTGCAGCAAACGCCGGGGCGGCTGGTGCAAAGCGTGGCGCAAGCCAGTATGGATGCTTGGGTGAAATACTATCGACAAGACGAGAACACACCCAATGCGACAGTGAGCTACTACACCAAGGGCTCGCTGGTAGCGCTGTGTTTTGATTTGAGCTTGCGGGCCGGCGGCAAAGGCAGCAAGAAAACCTCGCTCGACGATGTCATGTGCTTGCTCTGGACGCAATCCAAAGCCGCAGAGACAGGCAAAGGCGGCATCACCGAAGCTGACTTTGCTTCCGCCCTGCGCCAACTCTCAGGTCGCTCGTATGCGAAAGAGATTGCTGCTTGGGTGCATGGCAGGGGTGATTTGCCGATCCAAGAATTGCTCGACTTGCATGGCGTCACCGTCGCACCGGAGCCTGGCGCTGCACTGCCGATGGCGCAACGCTTGGGGCTTCGGATCAATGAATCCGGCGGTAGCTTGACCATCAAGACCGTCTTGCGCGGGGGCTTGGCAGAAGCGGCTGGGATGGCAGCCGGCGACGAATGGCTGGCCGTCGATGATTGGCGAATCCACAAGCTCGAAGACATCGCGTTGCTCTGCGGCACGGCCAAGCAAGCGCTTGCGACCGTCTCGCGCGACAAGCGCCTGTTGCACCTCAAGCTCACGCTGCCCAGCGCGACCGACGAGATCAGCAGCAGCTACGCGCTACGCAGCGCCAAAGACCAACTCGTAAACGCATGGCTGCTTGGTTAAAGCCCTTGCTTTGGGCCTCTTTGGCGGCCTTGCTTTTGCATGCGCTGGGCTTGACCGGCATCAGCACGCAAATGCAAAGCACAGGTGCGCTCACCCAAAACAAAGATCCCCTGTTCACGCGCACGATTGAAGCGGCTTCCCCGCAGGCAGATGCGCCGCCCCCCGCGCCGCCGCCAGAACCACCTCGCCCACCCAGCACTGCCGTCAACAGTCAACCATCCATCACAGAAACTCTGGCCGCGCCAACTCCACCGCCCGAGCCAGCCGCAATCACGCCCACCATCGCTAGCGCCACGCCAACGACTGCGCTTGAAACCACGACCGCAGTGATCGACACGCCAACCCAAACCCTGAGTGCCCAACCCAGCGGCCAAACCGACAGCCTCTTGGTCACCGGCGAATGGCCGGCCGATACGCGCGTGAGCTACCAAGCGGGTGGCTATTTTCAAGGGCGCGAGCTCAGCGGCAGCGGCCAAGTGCAGTGGACTCGCGCTGGCGAGCAGGGCCAAAGCTACCAAGTGCGGGTTGATATGAGGGTGTTTGGCTTGGCTACCGTGCGCATGACCAGCCAAGGCAAGGTGAGCCCTCAAGGCCTTCAGCCGCAGGTCTATGAAGAGTACGTCGACCCAGTGGTCGGAAAGGCGCGCACGCGCGTCTTGCGCTTGGAGCCCGAGCAATTGATCTTGGAAGGCGAACGCCGCGTCCCTCGCCCATTACTTGACCCTCTCAGTGTGCAAGACACCGTGAGTCAGTTTATTGACTTAGGACACCGCTTCTTAACGGGCCGAGCCAAGCTCGAAGAAGGGAAAACCGTGAGTGTTTGGCTCGGGCGCCCAGGCGGCTTGGATGAGTGGACTTATGACATCGGTCCTGCCGAGCAAATGGTGTTGCCCAAGATTGGCGCGGTGACGGTGCATCACCTCAAGCCGCGCCCCTTGATCAATGCGCGAGGTCCGATCTATGTTGAAATGTGGTTCGCACCGAGCCTGCAGTATCTGCCTGCCAAAATCCGCATCAACCTGAGCGAGCAAGTCTTTGTCGAGCTCAGCGCCATACAAATTCAACAGAACTGAAAGCTATTTCCATGAGTGCAACGCAAGCGACCACCTTCCCCACCGCTATCGCCGGCAGCCTACCCAAACCCGCCTGGCTCGCCGAAACCCAAAAACTCTGGCCGCAATGGAAGTTGCAAGGTGACGAACTCACGCAAGCCAAGCTCGATGCCACCCTACTGTGGATCAAAGCGCAGGAAGACGCCGGGCTGACTGTGATCGGCGATGGCGAGCAGTCGCGCCAGCATTTCGTTCACGGCTTTTTGGAGAAAGTCGAGGGCATCGATTTCGCCAACAAGGTGGAAATGGGCATCCGCAACGACCGCTACAAAGCCATGGTGCCGCAAGTCATCGCGCCGCTCAAACTCAAAGGCCGGGTGCATGCGGCTGAGGCGCAGTTCTGCCGCGCACACACAAAGCGATTGCTCAAATTCACCCTGCCCGGCCCGATGACCATGGTCGACACCGTGGCCGACCGCTTTTATGGCGATCGCGTGAAGATGGCCTTCGCCTTTGCCGAGTTGCTCAACCTTGAAGCCAAAGCGCTGCAAGCCGACGGTGTGGACATCATTCAGTTTGACGAACCCGCCTTCAACGTCTACATGGCCGAGGCCGCCGATTGGGGCGTGAAAGCCCTAGAGATTGCCTGCGCCGGCATCACGGTGAAAAAGGCCGTACACATTTGCTATGGCTACGGCATCGAAGCCAACAACGCTTGGAAATCCACACTGGGCGAGCAATGGCGCCAGTATGAGCAGGTGTTCCCAGCGCTCGCAGCCAGCAGCATCGATCAAGTCAGCTTGGAATGCTTTCACTCCCACGTCCCGCCCGATTTGATGAAGCTCTTGGAGGGCAAAGAAGTGATGGTGGGCGTGATCGACGTGGCCAGCGAGAAAATAGAAACGCCTGAGCAAATCGCCGAAACCATCGGCCAAGCCTTGCAATATGTGCGCAAAGACAAGCTCATTGCCTGCACCAACTGCGGCTTAGCCCCCATGAGCCGCGAGGTGGCCATGCAAAAGCTGCAAGCCTTGGCCGCAGGCGCGGCCTTAGCTGGCACCCGGTTTCTATAGCCAAATCGGCCTCTAGCCCATATAGAATATGCGCAAAGCGCTATTATTTGTGTAGCGCCTTATTTCACGCAACATCCCTGCGATAATTGCGGGCGTGGGCCTATAGCTCAGTTGGTTAGAGCAGGGGACTCATAATCAATTGGTCTGCCTGATGCCTCAGATTCCTGTGAATTCAACTGCCTAGCGTGCGAG
>JANPAK010000408.1:0-8081 GCA_031429925.1 Variovorax sp. | reverse complement strand
GCGAGCGAGAGTGCATCGGTGGTGTTGCGGGTGATGGCGATTTGATCGGGCGTGGTGCCATAGCATTTGGCAATGGCTGCGCGCATTTGCGCCACGGGCTGAACATAGACAGGAAACGGATCGCGCGCCATTTGATCCAAGCCCTCTTTGTAGCGCACCATCACGCTCTTAGGCACCGAGCCTTTTTGCGCGGCCATGAAATACACCACGGCTGGATCGAGCGTGAATTCATCGCGTGCGAGCTGCATGAAATACGGTTCTTCTTGTGCGAAATAGCTGCTCTCGTCGGCGTTCAATGCGAGAGCTGACGCTTTGGCTTCGCCCGTCTTGCCAATTGCCGCGGCTTGTGCGTGGGCTTGCGTGCTAGTAAGCGCGGCGTAACCGACGCCAAGCCCTGTACCCATGCGGCCAAGGATCTGGCGGCGGGAAAGGGGGTGGGCCATTGAATCGGTGTTGCTGGATGGGATCGCAGTGGTCATGTGGTTTTCCTGTTTGTGAGCTGGGCAAGCTCAATATAAGCTGCTAAGCGCAAGGGCGCAAGCCAAAACGGTGTTGCTCGCACAACAGTGTTTCACCCGCACCGCCTTAGCGCGGGTTTAAAGTAGGTTGACAACAGACGCCTTGGTCTGCACGATATCGGGCATGGACCGACGTAACTTTATTGAATCTTGTTCGACCGCTGCAACAGCGGCCTGTCTTTCTGGCGCGGCAAGCCTGCCGGTTTTTGCCGCCGGCGCTCGGCCAAGGCCGTACCAACGCGTATTGCTCACTAACGAGCGCGGCGATCCGTTCAAGGCTTCGAGCTTGGTGGCACAAACGAATTACGTGTTTCACTATCCGTTCGAGGCCACGCCAGTGTTTCTGCTGGATTTGGGCAAGAGCGTTGCGCCTTCCGGTGAGGCCACGTTAAAAACCAAAGGCGGCGAAAGCTACGCATGGCCAGGCGGCGTGGGGCATAAGAAAAGCATTGTGGCTTTCAGCGCCATCTGCGCGCATCAGCTGGTGTATCCCACATCCAACGTCAGTTTCATCAGCTTTCGCAAAGGCACGCCGGTGAATGCAAAGACGCCCAACGCTGGCGCAGATTTGATCCACTGCTGTGCAGACCACAGCCAGTATGACCCAGCTCAGGGCGCAAAAGTCTTGAGCGGCCCGGCCAGCCAGCCGTTGTGCGCGATTTTGCTGGAGCACAACGCCAAAGATGACACCCTCACCGCCTATGCCACGCTGGGTGGCGAGTTGTTTGATGAGTTCTTCAAAAAGTATGAAGCCAAGCTCAGCATTGAAGTGGGCAGCAAAGCCAAGAGCGCGGTGGCGCAGCGCACTACGGTGAAAGAGCTCGACAAGTTTTGTCGAAACACAGTGAAGTGCTGATGCGCCGCAACGGCGTATTGGCCGATGCGTCATTGAGCGCAATACTCGCGCGCCTCGTTAGGCCTTGGTCGTTTTGACCCTAGAATAATCCCATAAAACGTGGCCTCAGGTCACACTCGTCATTTTTCGGGAGCGATTATGTGGGCATGGATCAAGCGGGTCAGCGTAGCGATTTTGGCTGCAGGCCTTGTCGCATGCGGCGGAGGCGGCGATGAAACCAGTGTTTCTTCAAGTGCGAGTGGACTGAATTTCGAGGGGTATGTAGGCGAGTCGATTGCTCCTCAAGACATCTCAGTCACTTTGAAAGAAGCGCCCGGGGCACTCTATGTTGACTATTTCTCTGACAATCCTTCCATCGCGAGCGTAAATGGCTACCTGACTGGCCCAGTTTCTGGCGTACTCCAAGTTTTTCCGAGTAGTTTTCTGTCCGCTGGGACTTACAAGACTAAGATTTATCTGAAGCTTTACAGCGATCCAGCGGGGCGTTCGCTCGTTGCTAGTTATCCGTATGACATCACCGTCGTCGTCCGAAGCGGATTGCTTGTTAGCCCCAGCTCGGTAGCCATGAATGCTAGGCAGGGGCTTTCAGCGACTGCGAACCTCGTCTTGACGCCCCCGGCAGGAGTTAGCGTTTCCTATTCCGCCACGATCTCGCCAGGAGCAAGTCCAGCCCCTTGGCTGAAAACAGCTATATCTGGAAACAACCTTCAACTGACGGCGACGACCACAGTCCTTGCTCCGGGTGCTTACATCACATCCTTGGAAGTCAAGGCTGTGCGCGCAAATGGTGGATCGAGCATAGTCATCGTCCCGATCAGTTTGACTGTAGGGCCTGATCTGATTGCTCCCGCGCGGCAGACGCTGCCTTTTGATGTCAACAGCAGCCAAAGCAGTTTGGCAAAATCTGTGCCGGTTGAAAGGGGCGATGGCGCGTCGGTTTCTTGGAGTGCCACCACCACCTCTCCTTGGCTCGTGCTCAATCCGGCATCGGGCATATCTCCCGCGAATCTCGGATTTGCTGTCGATCTTGCGCAGGCAAACTCCCTCGCACCGTTTTCAGACCATACCGCAACCGTTACCGTCTCTGCGGTAGGTTCAGCACTGCCAATGACTTTTGAAGTTGTCTTGCAACAGCGCGTGCCCTTCGTCTCCTTCGTGGGGCCCTACGGCATGCCAGCGGGCACATCGACCAAGGTGATTGTTGGGGGGCGTGGCTTTATTCAATTGACTTCACCAGTTGATGCGCTGCAGCTGTCAGGCCTTGCAGCAACGCAAGTTCAAGTTGTTTCCGATACACAAATTTCATTCAACGCTACACCGTCCTCGGGGGGCAGCTATCGTGTGGGTATCCAAAATGCAGCTGGAATGGCCACAACTCGCGCGAGTCTGGAGGTGGCTGCTTCCCATACCTACACCAGCGCGATCGTGCCTCACGCATTTGCAAAGGAAGTCTACGTGCACGATTCCGTGCGCAAGGCGGTGTTCGCGCTAAGCCGAAACAACAATGCCTTGTATAAGTACAGTTTGGTCGGTGGTTCGTGGAGTGTGTCAGCTCTCGCGATTAGTCAACCGCTCGATATGGCGCTAGCTCCAGACGGGCGCAGCTTGTGGATCGCCGGTCAGTCGAGTGGCACTGGTGGGAGACTGATTGAAGTGGATCCGGATGCAATGACGATTCGGGCCACGCTGATCGACCCAGGGCACGACATGACTCAGGGTATCGCGGCGAATCTACCAATCACCAGCAACAATCGCTTGTGGTTGATTGGTGGGCGGTACTTTGACCTACAAACCCGAAGCTTTAACAGCAATCCTTTTACATCAATTGGACGTTTTGACGCTGGAACGCTTTACGGCTCGTTGGACGGAGCAACCGCGATTTTTGGCCCTTCTTGGTATGCAAGCCCGCGTAATCCTTCCGTACTTTACACACCCGCTACGGAAGACCTTGGTCCATCATCTGGTACTGTTGAGTTGGGATATGAACCTCGCGTGAGCGCTGACGGATCCAGATTGTTGCTTGAGTACACGGGCGCACTTTATGATCGTACTTTTAGTTTGATTGGGCAGCTTCCGACGGCTCCGAGCAATGAGTGGTGGCTGTTGATGGCATTGATGCCCGATGGCAAAAGAATCGCCGTGCTTCGGGCTTCTAATGACTCATCGACAAATGTGCCGTTGAGCATCGACGTCTACAGTACGCAGGCTTTCAATCCTGGCACAACCACTTTTGTGCGGACAGCCCGTATTCCGATTACGACCAATGCGCAGTTTTGTGATCCAAGAAATTTCGATGGGTGCAATTACGGCAACCTCTACCTTTTGCCGTCTCGGGATAGTTCCGCTGTTTTCTGGATCGGAAATCAGAACATGCAGGTTATCCCGCTGCCCTGACGCAGGATTATTGCTGCAAGCTCGAGAGCTTAGAGGTTGGCGAGTCTTTCAAGCGCAAGTTGCAGCGTTTCATCCTTCTTGGCAAAGCAAAAGCGCACGACGCGCTGGTCAAAACCATTGCCATAGAAGGCGGAGAGCGGAATCGCGGCCACGCCGATTTCCGTGGTGAGCCATTTGCAAAAATCGGCTTCATTCAGATCAGAAACGGCTGAGATGTCGACGCACTGAAAGTAGCTGCCTTGGGTGTGCAGGGGCTTGAGGCGCGTTTTGCGAATGCCTTCTAAAAACAAATCGCGCTTACGTTGGTAGAAAGCCGGTAGCTCCAGATAGGGTGCGGGGTTGGCCATGTAGGCCGCGAGTGCGTGCTGCATGGGGGTGTTGACCGTGAACACGTTGAACTGATGCACTTTGCGGAATTCGGCGGTCATGCTGGCAGGCGCTGCCACGTAGCCGACTTTCCAGCCGGTGACGTGATAGGTTTTACCGAAGCTGCTGACAATGAAGGCGCGGGCCGCAAGGCCGGGGTAGCGCGCCGCGCTTTCGTGCTGCGCTCCATCAAACACCATGTGTTCATACACTTCATCGCTGATGAGCAAGACATCGGTGGGTGCAAGGATTTCCTGCAGCTTGAGCATCTCGGCCTCGCTCCAGATCGTGGCGCTGGGATTGTGTGGGCTGTTGATCAGGATGGCTCGGGTGCGCGGCGTGATGGTGGCTGCGATTTTGTCGAGATCAGGCCGAAAGCTGCCTGGTGTGAGCGGGACGCGCACCACGGTGCCGCCAGCCAGCTCAATGTTGGGCACATAGCTGTCGTAGCAGGGTTCGAGCACAATGACTTCGTCGCCCGTGCGCACGACCGCGAGAATGGCCGTAAGGATGGCTTGTGTTGCGCCGGCTGTGATCGTGATTTCGCTGTCTGCTGAGTATTTTCGCGCGTGCAGTGCTTCTATTTTGGTCGCAATGGCGTTGCGCAGCGCAGGCACACCGGTCATCGGCGGATACTGATTTAGGCCGCTTTGCATCGCGGTAGTCGCAGCATTGACGAGTGCTGGATCGCAGTTGAAATCAGGAAAACCTTGCCCTAAATTCACTGCGCCTTTCTCAGCGGCAAGCTGAGACATGACCGTAAAAATAGTGGTGCCGACGGCGGGTAGTTTGGTTTGGAGGGTAGGGGTGCGTTCCAAGACTGACATGATGGCGCGTGATGAGATGGGTTGATTCGAGGCTCAGAGGATGAAATCGTCGCTGTAGCCGGCTAAAGCTTTGCTCACCAGATCGCGGGTGAGGCGGGGGCTGATGAGTTCGGTGAAGGTGTAGATGAAATTGCGCAGGTAGGCGCTTCGCTTGAAAGCGACGCGCGCGGTGTTTTTACCGAACAGGTGCCCAGCGGGTTTGACGATCAGATCTGGCTCGGCGACGGCGTTCACGGCCATCTCTGCCACGATGCCTACGCCTAGGCCAGCGCGCACATAGGTTTTGATCACATCGGAGTCAATCGCTTCAATCGCCATGCGGGGCGAGAGTTTTTTCGCAGCAAAGGCGGCATCAATCTTAGTGCGACCGGTAAAGGTGGGGTGGTAGGTGACCAGTGGTTCGTCCGCTAAATCTTGCAGCGTGACATCGCTTACATTGGCGAGCTTGTGATCCGCAGGCATCACGAGCACGTGCTGCCATTGGTAGCAGGGCAGGGTGACGAGTTCGGCGTAATCGGCCAAGCTTTCTGTGGCAATGCCTATCTCCGCCACTTCATCAATCAGCATTTTGGCCACTTGATCGGGCGAGCCTTGGTGCAGGCTGATGTTGACCTTAGGAAAGGCCTCGCGCAGCTTGGCAATCGGGCCGGGCAACACGTAGCGCGCTTGCGTGTGGGTGGAGGCAATGCTTAAAGTGCCGCTGTCTTGCAGGCTGTATTGCTCGCCGATACGCTTCAAATTGCCCACTTCGCGCAAGATGATGTCGATGCTTTTGAGCACCTGCACGCCCGGCTCAGTAATACGCTTTAGGCGCTTGCCATGCCGCGCAAATACCTCTATGCCCAACTCTTCTTCAAATTCAATGATGGCTTTGGAAACGCCTGGCTGCGAGGTGTGCAGCGCCTTGGCCGCTTCGGTGAGGTTCAGATTGCGCTTGGCCGCTTCTTGCACGAAGCGAAATTGGTGAAGGTTCATATCGAAAAACAACTAAAGAATGGCTTTATTATGCCGCAAAGTGTCATTTTTCATTCTGAATCGATAGCGCGCACGGTCACGCAATGCCGATTGAGCGGGTTGCACCATATCAAACGTCAGTGGGGTGGGCCAACTCAAATCAGAGTTGCTATTATTTAGATAGCATCTTGCGCATTACTTATATGGTCAAAACACATAAATGGCTCAAAAACCGATGAAAAAAACCACCGCAAAGGTGGTTTTTCTCACTTTGGACAGCTTCAATCGCCGCGCACGACACCTTCGCGGCGTGGGTCGGCGCCGCCAAACCAGCCTGATCCGCCGCCAGAAGCGGGGTTAAGGTTGGCGCGGCTAATGGCTTGCAAACCGCTCACCATGGCTTGCTCGCGCACATCGTGACCGCGGCCTTTGAGCGCGTCTACGGTGGCTTTGGGGAAGCGATTTTCTTCAAGCAAGGTGGGTGCGCCTAAGGCAGCAAAATTGGGCAGGTTGATCGCTTGCTGGGCGTTCATGCCCCAGTTGAGCATGCCGTAGATGGTTTTGGCGGTGAAATGGATGATGAGCGCGCCGCCGGGGCTGCCACCGGTCATCACCACCTTGCCATCGGCCTTATCGAACACGATGGTTGGGCTCATCGAACTGCGTGGGCGCTTGCCAGGCTGCACGCGGTTAGCGGTGGGCTGGCCTGCGGCGTTGTTGGGTGCGTAGTTGAAGTCGGTCAACTCATTGTTGAGTAAGAAGCCGCCACCGGCTGTTGGGTTGCCAGGGTTGACCATTTGGCGCGACCCAAAACCTGCTTCAATCGTGGTGGTCATGGAAAGTGCGTTGCCATAAGCGTCCACGATGCTGATGTGGCTGGTACCGTATTCGGGCTGATCTGCAGCCTTGCCAAAGGCGGATTTCACGCCCGCTGGGTTGCCGGGCTTGGCATCGCCTTTCAAACTCGTGCCAGTGATGAGCTTGGCTCGCTCGGCCAAGTAATTGGGTGCCAGCATGGCACTCCAATTGCCACCCAATTTGCCCTCGGGGGCAGGTACGAAATCGGGGTCACCCAGATATTGAGCCCGATCGGCGAAAGTCAGGCGCGAGGCTTCGGTATAAAGGTGCATCCAGCCGGGACCCGGCAGGCCATCGGGTTCTAACCGAATGTTGCCAGCATTGGTCTGAGCGAGCGTACCGAGGATTTGGCCAACGGCGATCATGCCCGAGGAAGGTGGCGGCATGCCGCAGATCACGTAATCTTTGCCAGTGCTGGCTTTGTAGTCGGCGCAGATCGGATCACGCTTTTTAGGCTGGTAGCCAGCCATATCGGCCATGCTGAGTTTGCCTGGGTTGGTGGGGTGCTTTTGCACTTTGTCCACAATGGCTTGGGCAATCGGGCCTTCATGCAGAGCTTTGCTGCCTTCGGCGGCCATGCGCTTGAGCACATCGGCATAGGCTTGGTTGCGGATGTTGAAGCCGACATCGCGTGCATCACCATCTGGTTTAAAGAAGTAGGCGGTGGCGACCGGATCTTTCTTCAAGTGTGGATCGGCTTTGACGAGTGTATTGAGACGCGGGCTGATTCTGAATCCGCCCTCGGCGAGCGCAATCGCTGGCGCAAACAATGTCGCCCAGGGCAGCTTGCCGTGTTGCTTATGTGCCATCTCCAGCATGCGCATGGTACCGGGCACGCCGACCGAGCGGCCGCCCACCACGCCGTCATCGAAGGCCATGGGCCTGCCATCTTTCATGAACAGGTTTTCATCCACGCCAGCAGGCGCGGTTTCACGCCCGTCGAAGGCCTCGGTTCTTTTGCCATCGTGGTGCAGGAGGAATGCGCCGCCGGCGATGCCGCTGGATTGCGGTTCTACCAGCCCGAGCACCAGCTGCACGGCAATCGCTGCATCGACGGCGCTGCCGCCGGCTTTGAGCACTTGGTAGCCGGCGTCGGTGGCCAGCGGGTTGGCTGCGGCCACGGCGAATTTGGAGGTAGCCCAGCCCGGTTTGTCGGTCATTCCGGAGGCGCCTTCGGGTTGCTGGAAGGGTTGGTAGCTGAAGTTGGTAGGCGTTGAGGCACACGCAACGAGCAAAGCTGCTGCAGCTAAGGTTGTGAGAGTGAAAGCGCGACGATAAAGGGCCATGCGGGTCTCCAAGCAATGAGGG
>JANPAK010000407.1:0-4356 GCA_031429925.1 Variovorax sp. | reverse complement strand
GAGAAATTCGCCCTGCGCGGCCACATCCCTTGGACTCTACGCCGCGACAAAGCAGATCACGAATGCCTTAAGCCCGCGCGCGATTGCCAAGAGATCAAATACCCCAAACCGGATGGCAAGCTCACCTTTGATCGCTTGAGCAGCGTCTTCATCAGCAACACCAATCACGCTGAGAATCAGCCTGCACACTTAACCCTCAAAGACGCGAGCGTGCCGGTCAACATCAATTTCATCACCTACGCCGGGCCTGAGAGCCGCTATTGCCCGGCAGGCGTGTACGAGTATGTGCGGGACGATGCCGGCAAAGACCGCCTCCAGATCAACGCGCAAAACTGCGTGCACTGCAAGACCTGCGACATCAAAGACCCCACCCAAAACATCGTGTGGGTCACGCCCGAAGGCGGCGGCGGGCCCAATTACGTGGGGATGTAACCCCACGATTGGGCAACGGACAGCGCTCAGGGGCAGCGCATGACGGAATGTGCGATTTGCTTGCATCATTCTGGTGTATTCACGTTTTATCTCATTTGAACTGTATCGTCGGACAAAAAGCTAGCGCATGTCTCCCCTCACGAAACGCGACGAAAACGATCCTGTCCATTGGCTGGGAAACACGCCCATGCTCAATCTGGAGGACGATAAGTTGCGCTTGCGCGTGAAGTCGGTGATCCAACTCAGCGCCACGCACGAAGCGCGGATGCGGAGTATCGCGCGCTATGTCGCCGCGATTCCGTTCAACATTCCAGCGTTTTCCGGGATGAAGCGTACGCGCAAAACATTGGCCGAGCGACGCGCAGTCGGTTGGTACAGCAAGGCGGCATTGTTCATGGCTATGCTTCGGATCATCGAAATTCCGTCAAGGGTACGCATGATCGCCGTGCCGCCGGACCTCTTCCAAGGCCTCGCCCGTACCCATTCGATCGTGGAGCTGCCTGTCGTGGAAGTGTGGAGCCAGCACCGCTGGGTAGTGACCGACAGCTATCTCTACGACCCGAGCTATTTGGCCACGGCGCGCTCACGCTTAGCGGCCGAGGGTTGGGTCACGGGTTATGGCATACATCGCCAAGGCCAGTGCGAATGGAACGGCATTGACGATACGCTGGTGATGATCGTCCCAGACCCTAGCCCCAACGGTTTGCCCAAGCAATATCTCGGCGTCTACGATGACCCCCACGCATTTTCAGACCAGTTGCGCCACCAGTCTTTCCTCAGTTGGTGGCTCAAACTCATGCGCAATCGCTTGCTGTCGATACGCATGAACCAGTCGCTGCGGCGCTTGCGGCGTGAGGCGGGAGGCTAGACAAGCTTTCGCCTCAGTCAGGTGAAAAATCAAGCGCATTGCGTGTAGAGTCTAGGAATGCAAAAGACTCCACGCCTTCGACCGTTCACTTCCAAACACTTTGCCATCATTGGCGCTGGCATGGCCGGCATCACAGCAGCGCGCACCCTGATTCAAGCGGGCCACCGCGTCACTGTGCTGGAGAAAAGTAGTGGCGTTGGGGGCCGAATGGCCACGCGCCGCACCGAATTTGGCAATTTTGATCACGGCGCGCAATACTTCACGGTGCGCGATGATCGCTTTCGCACCATGATGCAATGGGCTTTGGGCGACGCACCGGAAGTAGCCCGACCGTGGGCAGCCAACGCGGTGCGGGTGCTTGACAGCCAGGGCCGCACACTGGAAGCAGCACTGCCCACCCGCGAACCACATTGGGTGGCGCAGCCGGGAATGAACGCGCTGGTCGGCCATATGTCAACCCCGCTGTCAGCGGGCAAGCAGTTGCTGCTAGGCCGCCAAGTGCGGCTGATTGCGCGCATGGCTAACGGCCAATACAGCTTGCAATGCCACACCCCCAACGATGCTCAATCCAAGCCGCAAAACATCACGGGCTTTGACGTCGTTCTTCTGGCCATTCCAAGCGTTCAAGCGCAGGCCCTGCTCCAAGATAGCGCAATGGCTGGCGCCGCGAAGCCAACAAAGGCGCTATCAAAAACGCAGCATTCTGCGCAGGATTTATCAGGGCTGATGCGTGATTTCGCTCAAAAAATCAGCGCCGTCACTGTCGCGCCCTGCTGGACCCTGATGCTGGCCTATCCCAATGCATTGCCGCTCTTGCCTAAAGAACCGGTGCGCGTTCTCGGCCCGCAGTGGAACGCTGCGCGATCCACCCACCACCGAATCGCTTGGCTCGCCCGCGAAAGCTCCAAGCCCGCACGCGGCGGCATTGAGCGCTGGACGGTGCAGGCCAGCGCCGCTTGGAGCCAAGAGCATTTGGAAGACGATGCCGAGCGCGTCAAGGCAAAGCTGCTCAAAGCCTATGCCGAAATCACCAACATTCGCGCCGCCCCCGCGTATGCACACGTGCATCGCTGGCGTTATGCCAAAACAGACAAGCCCCTTGGCGTCTCGCATTTGTGGGACGCTAAAGCAGGCATCGGCGTGTGCGGCGACTGGTGCTTAGGCCATCGTGTTGAGGATGCGTTCGTGAGCGGGTTGGAATTGGCGCTCTCTTTGGTGAAATGAACGGCTACATCGGCCGTTTCGCTCCCTCGCCCACCGGCCCTTTGCATGCCGGATCTCTCGTGGCGGCCTTGGCCAGTTGGCTCGATGCGCGCGCGCACGGCGGCAAATGGCTGGCGCGCATCGAAGATGTCGATACGCCGCGCTGCGTGCCCGGGGCTGATCACGAGATCCTCCGTCAGCTTGCCGCTTGTGGGTTGACACCCGATGAGCCGCCCATTTATCAGTCTCAGCGCGGACACCTCTATCAAGCCGCGCTTGATCAACTCTTAGCGGCCCAAGCGGCCTACCCCTGCGCTTGCACTAGAAAAGACATCGAAGCGGCGCTTGCGGCCAGCGGCATCCCGCGAGCGCGCCATGGCGAACTCATCTATCCCGGCACGTGCCGCACCGGGCTGGCTGGGCGAGATGCTCGTGCATGGCGGTTTCACACCGGGTTTTCTAAGGCAATTGATGTCAAAGACAATGCCCAATCTGCGCAGAATGCTCTTTTTTTTATAGCAAATGGGGTGCCTGTCGTGCAATGGCAGGATCGCAGACTTGGTGCGCAGCAGCAAAGCGTGGCGTCCGAAGTGGGCGATTTTGTGCTGCGACGCGCTGACGGCTTATGGGCCTACCAACTTGCGGTCGTCGTTGACGATGCGGCACAGGGCATCACGCATGTGGTGCGCGGTGAGGATCTGACCGACAACACCGCGCGGCAAATCCTCTTGCAGCAGACGTTGAACTTGCCAACGCCGCAGTATCTGCACACGCCGCTCGTGCTTGCCGCCGATGGCCAAAAGCTCTCCAAACAAAATGGTGCGAGGCCGATTCATACCGACACGCCTTCGGAGGCGCTGCAGGCATTGCGCCATGCGGCTATGGCTCTACAGCTATGCCAAAACGTGACCGCCATCACGCAAGCCCTGGAAAAATGGCAGCGGCAGTGGGCTGAGGTGAATGTTCATTCCAAGCAATAAATACCAATTAACAACTTGTTGCAAGTCGCTTTTCTGGGAAAATCCTCAGTCGTGAAATCAACCATGTCAGCCTCCTGTTTCCATTCCCGGGCGCGTTGTTCGCTGGCCGTGCTATTCATTTGGTTTGGCATGTGGGGCGCGGCCGCCTATGCCCAAACCTGCGCTGCCCCAGGCTGGGATGGACCCGCAACAGCCAGCGGAGTGATCAACAGTTATCACGGCGGTAGCGGCAGCCCAGCGGCTACCTCGAATTCAATCAACGTGGCCTCCGTGACGGGGCAACGCACCAGCGCCCGCAGCTTGCGCGCTGGCGACTTGATCTTGATCATGCAGATGCAAGACTCTGTCACCCCCGCCAACGCTGGCCTGCATGAGTATGCGCAAATCGTGGGTGTGAGCGGCACCACACTTCAACTCAACCGCACACTCACCAACGGCTACAACCAAACGATGAACGCGACCAATGTGCGCAGCTGGCAAGTGGTGTACGTGCCTCAATACTCATCGGTCACGGTCTCGGGCACGGTGTCGGCTGATCGCTTCACCACCAACACGAGTACGGGCGTCGTCACGGGCGGCGTTGTGGCCTTGGATGTCGCAGGAAGCATGACTCTTACCGGGACCATCACGGTCGCTGGCGCCGGGTTTCGTGGCGGAGCTGGTGTCAACGGTGGAGGCTCGCGCGTAGGTGGCACATACACCGATGCAAACTATGCCATGACTACCACGGTAGGCAACTACAACGGCTCATTCAAAGGTGAAGGCATTGAAGGCACACCATTTCAGGTGTTTGATGGCACTGCCACGCCTGTTAACTACTTCAGCTTGCTCGGCCAAGGTTACACTGCTGGCGCAGGCGGCCGAGAGGCTCGC
>JANPAK010000406.1:0-4151 GCA_031429925.1 Variovorax sp. | reverse complement strand
TCAAATCCATCATCGACCTGGACGACGGGTATGCCATTGACGCTGGCCACCCGTGAAGTGGTTTTAACGGCACCGCCAGCGACAAGTGCTTTGGATTGCTCTTGGCCCACGCCAAGTTTGAGCATCAGGCGGCGCAGCATTTCTACTTCCAACTCAGAATCAGCGGGACGAGACTCCCATACCGTTCTGTCCGCATTGGCTTGAACCCCTTGAGTTCCACCGGTCAGTTTTTCTACCATGCCACGATGTGAGACATAGACCTCGGTCGTGTTGCCATTGCCGGCGCGTTCCAAGCGCGTTCGAAATTTGTCGCGCTCCCCAGTATCGTAGAGACCGTCGAACACCTTGCCGATCGCGGACCGAATGAAGTCTTGCGGAACCTTGGCTCGATTTTCCGCCCAGTCGGTTTCCATCACGCCCACATCTTGCCGGTCAATGTTGAGCAAGAAACCATTGTCTTGCCAGAAATCACGGATGGGCCCCCACAGCTGTTCGGCAGGGCGTGCAACCACCAGCCAGCGCTGGTTCCCCGAGCGCTCAATGCGCACGTCGGAGATTGTGATTGCTGCGACAGGCACACCGGCTTGCGTTTGGCCAGCGGAGAAAGCGGTTGCAGTGACGTTACCGCCTGGCACAGCAAAGCGGGAATCGCGCGACAAGGCGGTCAAATCGGGGGGGACTTCCAAGCTTGGGGTTTTGCCCGCACTCTTGTAATCAACGCGTGTTGGCTCGAGAGCCGAACATCCGGCCAGGACGAGAGCAACGGTCAGGATCGAAAGGACGGGCGCACGTAAAACCATGGATAAAACCTCAAATCAAGCCCGCTGCCAGCAAGGCAGCTTCAACGGCGGGAACACTCGATTGTGACATGACCGTCATCGGCAGTCGGAGCGTGCTGCCCGCCCAGCCCATACGCTCCAAGGCCCATTTCACGGGTATTGGATTGGCCTCGACAAAAAGAGCCTTATGCAATGGCAAAAGTCTATTTTGGATCTTCATCGCGGCGCCACAGTCGCCTGCGATGGCTGCCACGCAAAGCTCATGCATGAGCCGCGGCGCAACGTTAGCGGTGACGCTGACATTCCCTTGCCCGCCACAGAGCATCAGTGCAACAGCGGTAGGGTCGTCGCCTGAGTAAATCGCAAAGCCCGCAGGCGCGTCTTTGATCAGCCATTGAGCGCGCTCAATGTTACCCGTGGCTTCTTTGATGCCGACAATGCCTTTAACTTGTGACAGACGCAGCACGGTATCGTGTGCCATATCAGCGACGCTACGACCCGGCACGTTGTACAGAATGATCGGCAAATCGCCTGTGGCTTCTGCAATCGCCTTGAAATGCTGGAACTGGCCCTCCTGCGTGGGCTTGTTGTAGTAAGGCACAACTTGAAGCTGGCAGTCTGCGCCAACACCGCGTGCGAACTTGGCCAACTCAATGGCTTCTTTGGTGGAATTAGCGCCGCAGCCGGCCATGATTGGCACTCTTTTGGCCGCTTGCTCCACCGAGACGCGAATGATTTCGCAGTGCTCATCGACATTCACAGTCGGCGATTCGCCAGTGGTGCCGACCACACCAATGCAATCTGTGCCTTCGGCGATATGCCAATCAATCAGTTTTCGCAGGGTGGGGTAGTCCACGCTTCCATCTTCATGGAAAGGCGTCACGAGAGCCACAATGCTTCCAGTAATTTGCTTCATGGCAGGATTTTACCTGCGCACAGGCGGTTCCCTCGCCCGAAATTCAACCCAAACGATGACGATTGATGTTCATTTGTGAGGAATTTGATGCCTTGTTTGGCGACGCTGGCGCACTTTGCGCTACTCAGCGCAAACTCCAGATGTATTGCTCTTTGGAGGGTTTGCGCGGCTGCAAAGTACTCGTGTCTACTACCCTGTGAGAATCACCAAACTCGCTCACGATGGTGTCGTCTTGTTGGGGCAAGGTTGAAGGCTCAGCAGGTGGGTCCACCTGAGCTTGCCTCTCATGCTTGGCGGCGCTATTGATGGCCAGTGCAGCCATCAGCGGCTTGCGCGGCCTTTGCACTCGCTCCATGGCACGCTCAAAGCGAATCGCCAAAACGCCCAACTCAGGCGCGCCGTCGGTTACAGCGCTTGCCTTGGCTAAATTGATAATGGCATTGGCATATTCGGTGTTCGTGACCATCCACTCGACGTCAATCACGCGACCCGTTTTGCGGCGCAACTGCACGTGCAGGTGAGCGCCAATCGCCGTTAGATCGCTTTCCGTTGGTGCATCGGCACTCATGTACCGATCCTTTCGCCGTGTTGGCCCAGATCCAAGCCAGCCGTTTCGGCTTGTTCGTCAACGCGCAAACCTACAAACCATTTCACGAAACCGACAATGAGTAGCGTGGCAAGTGCACTGTAGGCCATGACCGCAACCACGCCCAAGGCTTGAATTCCAATAGAAGTGGTCAGACCGCTGATCGCAGGATCGTTGAAAACCCCCGTTAGCAAAGCACCGACGATGCCGCCCACAGCGTGCACGCCAAAGACGTCAAGGGAATCATCGACGCGCAACAAGCGCTTGAGCCCGGTGGCACCCCAGTAGCATGCAATCCCCGAAACGACTCCGATCATCAGGGCTGCCACGGGCCCAACAAAGCCGCTCGCTGGCGTGATCGCGACCAAACCGGCAACCACGCCCGAACACAGGCCGAGCAAGGTGGGCTTACCGCGAACCATCCACTCGGCAAGCAACCAACCCACGGCGCCAGCTGACGCTGCAATATGCGTGACGAGCATCGCCAAGCCCGCCCGGCCGTCCGCCGCAACCGCCGAACCCGCATTAAAGCCAAACCAGCCCACCCAAAGCAATCCCGCGCCAGCCATCGTCAAGCCCAAGTTAAACGGGAGCAGCGGCTCACGGCCGTAACCTTTGCGTGGGCCAACGAAGTAGGCCGCTACTAAAGCCGACGTGCCTGCGTTGATGTGGACGACGGCGCCACCCGCAAAATCCAATACGCCTTTCTGAGCCAACCAACCACCGGGCTCCCACACCCAGTGAGCAATCGGTGCGTAGACCACCAGTGACCAAAGGCTGACAAAGATCACCAATGCAGAGAATCGCATCCGCTCAACTAACGCACCAACAATCAGCGCTGCTGTGATGACAGCAAAGCTGAGTTGGAACATCGCGTAGACAGATTCTGGAACGTTCGGAGCAATGTGGCTCACGGCGACCATTTGCGTGGATTTCACAACGTCAAACCCTTCAAACCAAGCACGCGACATACCGCCGAGCCACGGACTTCCGGGCGTGAAAGCGAGAGAGTAGCCCGCCGCAAACCAGAGCAAGCTCACAATAGCTGCGGTCACCACCACACCGGCCATCGTATTGATGACGTTTTTCTTGCGCACCATACCGCCGTAGAAAAGCGCGATGCCCGGCAAGGTCATGAGTAACACTAAAGCAGTGCTGACCATCAGCCACGCTGTATCGGCGCTGTTGATACTTGAAGCAGCTGCCATACCTGGAGCCGTAAGTGCGGCTGGTGCAGGGGCTGCAGCCGTCACTGTTGGTGCAATGGCAATCGCGGCAACAGGCGCGACGGTCACAGTTGGTGCATCTTGTGCTTGAACCGAGCAAACCAGTGCGCTCCCAAATAGTGCAAAAGAGCACATCAGCGTGCGCAACGAACGACCTAGCAACATTTTGGACTCCCTGCATGTCATCAAGACACAATGCTTAACACTGTGCACATTGCGTGCCAACATCGTTAAACGCCATGCGAGAGGCGTCTCCAATCAATGATTGGCTTAAGCAGGTAATCTAGAGCGCGTAGCGTTGGACCGCTGCAGGGGAGCGCTCCAAATTGCCGATGGGGTGTTGCGGTGCGACCGCTACGATGCGCTGCACGAAGCGATCTGGCGACGTCAAGAAGCCGTCCTCGTAGGCGATCGTGCGAAGCCCGCTTCGCTGCGCGATAGCCAACAGCTCGCCCGGTTGCAGCAAAAAATCGGGGCGAGATGGCTTGCCAACAGTTTCGTTGCCAGTGCAGAAGGTTTCGTAGATCAGTACGCCGCCCGGGGCCAAGCTGGCGAGCAAGACTGTCATCAGCGGGCGCCAAAGATAATTGGTCACGATGAGTGCCGCGAACTGTTCTTTGGGTGGATCGCCAAACGGCCATGGC
>JANPAK010000405.1:0-17213 GCA_031429925.1 Variovorax sp. | reverse complement strand
CTCAAATCATCCGCGACCTGCTCAACGCTGATCCGCCGCTCGAGGTCGCGCACAAGGATTCGAAACATTTCAGCTTGCTGGGCTCTACGCAGCAGCGCCATCAAACCTTCTTCGTCGTCTTGCCCGCTGGCCAAAAGTGCTTGGCGCCGGGTTTCAAGCTCGCCTTCAAAGCGCGCTGGGTCAAATTGTTCGGCCATCAGCGCCTCAGTCGCCAATTCGTCAATGACGCCGGGGTGTTGCATCAGGTAACGTTGCGGCCAGCGCGCTGCGCCGAGAACCCGGAGCAAACGCTCATGGACGGCAGGTCTCTCAATAAGAAGCGCCAAATATGATTCTCGGCGAAGCAGCGGCTCCACCCAATCTAGGAATCGGATTGCCGCGACCTCTGTCGCCAAGCCTTCGCGCAACCATAACGAGGTGCGCTGGACCAAGCGCTGCAAGCGTTGGCGCGAATCGTCCCTGAGGCTCAGCACGCGAGGATGCGACTGCCATTGCTGAACGCGCGTGTGCAGCGTCGGCTGCAAATCACCCCACCCGTCTTCAGAGGCTGGACTCATGGTGGTACTGCAACCCTTGCAAGGCTTATCTTGGCCGAGTAGCTTGTCAAACTCCCCCGCAATCAACTCACGATGGGTATCAAGCGCAGTCAAAAACTGGCAGCAATCGCTAAACCCCATACTGCGCGAAAGCCACAAACAATCTTGATCCTGGGTGGGCAAAATATGAGTTTGTTGATCATCTATATACTGGATCCGGTGCTCAGTTTTTCGAAGAAAAGTATAAGCATCAGCGAGCGCATCAGCGGTCGCTTGAGGCATCAGTCCAGCCGTCGCAAGGCGCTGCAGCGCCTTTAGGGTGGGCCTAGTGCATAGCTCGGGAAATTGACCACCACGCACCACTTGAAGTAGCTGTACGATGAATTCCAGTTCGCGAATGCCACCACGAGATAGTTTGATATCGTGGGACCGGTCGGGCCGTCCCGCGGCGCGGCGAGTGGCGTGCTCGCGAATTTGCTGATGCAACTGGCGCAATGAATCAAAAACGCCATAGTCCAGATATCGCCGGTACACGAATGGCCGCACGACAGCTCTCAAGGCTGTGGCGCTCTGTGGGTCGCCGGTGTGAGCCACCACCCGGCTTTTAAGCCACGCAAAGCGCTCCCATTCGCGGCCGCTGGCGAGGAAATAATCTTCCAATGCTGATAACGAAATCGCGCTGGGGCCAGAGTTGCCATGGGGGCGCAACGCAAGGTCGATGCGGAAGACAAAACCAAACTCGGTGACATCGGCCAAAAGCTGGCAAACACTTCGCACGACTTTGTAGAAAAACTCATGGCAGCTGATACTTCCGCGGCCGGCAGCGTCTGCTCCGGTCGTCTGTCCATCATCGGAAAAAACGAAGATCAGATCGATATCACTGGACACATTGAGCTCGCGCGCGCCGAGCTTGCCCATGCCAACGATCCAAAGTGAGCTTTGCTCGCCAGTTGCGCTTTGGGGCAAACCGTGAACGGTGCTGAGCTCGCTATGCACTTGCTGCAGCGACAAATCCAATGACCATTGCGCCAACACAGTCATACAAACCGTCACGTCAGCCAAGCTCGCGTTTTCGTCGCAATCCAAGGTGATGAGGCGCTCTAAAGCCAGGGCGCGGGTGATGCGCAAAGAACCCGCAGTGTCGTAACGCTCACGTAGCACTGCGTAACAAGACTGCAGCTGCGCGAGCATCGGTAGGCCTGGGGGCAACAGAGGCAACTCCCGGGCGTATCGACGGCGTACGCGGGAAGCAAAGCGCGAAAAGTTTGATAGCGACTGGACACCATTACCGATGTCGGGCAGACCCATTGCTGGAACGGCCACTATTGGGCTGGTTTGCGTCGTGGCCGTCATAATCGCATTGTCTACGTCCAGCATGTCCAGTACTAAATCCATCGTGTCGCTCACCGACTTCACCAACACGCAACCGGCCGCCTCAAGAGGCTTGCGCATCATGTGCGCTGCAACAGCTTGGCTATGGTGGTGCAGCGTCGCCGTGTCAAGCGTGTTTGTGCTTGCGTGGTTGGCAGTCTATGCTGTGATTGTGCCCCGAATCGCAGAAATGCGTCCGCTGATGGAAAGCCGGCTGAGCATTGCGCTGGGTGTTCCGTTGCGAATTGGCAATATCAGGGCTGAAGTCAACGGACTCATGCCTTCGTTCGAATTCACTCAGGTGCGTCTGCTGGATGCGCAAGGCCGGGATGCGCTGGTGCTTAGAAAGATCACCGCCGCTGTTTCACCGCAGTCTATGCTTGAACTGGGCTTTGAGCAGCTATTGATTGAGCAACCTGAGCTGGCAGTAAGGCGTGATGAAAATGGCAGAATGACTGTCGCGGGATTAGACATCACACAGGCGGAGGCTCCTGAGACAGACGTTCATTTGGCCGCGGATTGGTTATTCTCTCAAAATGAGGTGGTCATCAAGGGCGGAACGGTGCGATGGATTGATGAGTTTCGTGGCGCACCTCCTTTGGCGCTTGACAATGTGAATGTATATTTTCGAAACACTGGCAGGCGGCATCAGATACGCTTGGATGCAACGCCACCTGTGGCTTGGGGAGATCGCTTTAGTGTCAGTGCAGACATGCGCGGCCCTTTGTTGGCCTCGCACCCCGGTCAGTGGCGCAACTGGAGCGGACAGCTTTTTGCCAACTTGCCGCGCGTGGATGTGCGGGAGCTCAAACGCTACGCGAACGTTGGGGTCGATATTGGGCAAGGTCGCGGTAGCTTGCGGGGCTGGCTGTTGTTAGACCGAGCGTCCGTCCGTGAGGTAACTGCAGACGTGGCGCTTGCCGATGTCGATGTCCGCCTTCGCCAGGATTTGCCTCCCCTTTTGATGGATGGATTGTCGGGGCGTTTGACCGTTTCGAATTCGGCCGCCAGCTTTTCCGTACGCACCGACCAACTGGCGTTCGTCCTGCGCGATGGCCTGCGCTGGCCCGGTGGCAACGTTCACCTTGAGCTAATGGGGCGCGAGAGCCAAGGGCAGATGCGAGGCGAATTCACCGCGGACACGCTGGATCTTGCTGCGCTGGCCCAGATATCTGATCGCCTGCCGTTCGATAAAGTGGTGCGCGATTGGCTTTCTGCAATGAAACCTCAAGGCTCAGTGCCGCAAATCCGGGCAAAGTGGAGCGGCCCTCTTGAGCAGCCCAGCAAGTATGAGGTACAGGGTCTCGCGCAAGGCATTACCCTGCAAGCAAGTAACTCTCACGCTACATCCAGCTTCGCCGTGGATCGCTCCGCAGCCAGCCCGAGCGATTTGGGCATAAAGCGGAGCTGGTTTCCCGGCATGCGCAATGCACAGTTTGAGTTTAAGTTCAATGAAAAATCCGGACAGGCGCACATGCGTGTTGAGCAAGGCAGCCTGACGCTGCCGGGCGTGTTTGAGCTGCCTACCGTCGCGCTAGATCGATTAAGTACGGATATCAGTTGGCAGCTTGCGGGGCCGCAGTGGCGGGTTGATCTGACGAATTTTCAATTCTCCAACGCTGACGTTCAGGGGGGGCTAAGGGCGCGTTGGCAAACCTCGGATCCCGCAAAAAGCAACAGCAAGTCCCGCTTCCCGGGCGTGCTGGATTTAAGTGGCACGCTGTTAAGGGCAGAAGGCACGCAGGTGCACCGATACTTGCCCTTGATTGTGGCCAAGGAAGCGCGCCAGTACGTGCGCGAAGCCGTGGTTCAAGGCAAGGCTAGCAATGGAAGCTTCAAGATCAAGGGCGACTTGTATGACATGCCTTTTAGAAATCCAGCGCAGGGCGAATTCCGTATCGCGGCGCAAGTCAGCGGCGCTGTACTGGACTACGTGCCGCGTAGCAGCCTCCCCGCGGGTGGACTGCCTTGGCCAGCACTCTCACAGATCAACGGCGAACTGATTTTTGACCGCCAGTCCATGCTGGTCAAGAGTGCTACGGCACGGGTCCTCGGTGCCCCCACTTTGCAGCTCTCCAAAGTGGAGGCACTGATTCCCGATCTGACGCAAAGGCAACTAGTTAACATTCAAGCGGATGCCAAAGGAAGCGCCGTCGACATGTTGAGCATCGTCAACAGCTCGCCATTGCTGGAGGTCAGTAGCAAGGCGCTTACTCAGGCGACGGTTAGTGGTCAGGTCGATTTGAAACTGCGACTGCAATTGCCGATTGGCGATTTCGAGCGCAGTCGTGTGCAAGGAACGTTAACGCTGCCTGCCAACGACATCCGATTTTCGCCCGGCTCGCCACTCCTTCAGCAGGCGCACGGACAGGTCGTTTTTAGCGAAAAAGGTTTCGTATTAAGAGATGCAAATGCGCGCGCGGTAGGTGGTGAAGTTCGTATCGAAGGAGGGACGAGAGTCAATGCTGGACCCAACGATGTCACGGTCGCGCTGCGTGCTCAAGGCACGGTTACTGCCGAGGGGCTGCGCCAAGCCAAGGAGCTAGGCTACGTATCGCGCATGGCTGCACAGGCCAGCGGTAGCGCGGGCTATGTGGCGAGTTTGGCGGTTAGGCGAGGCATACCGGAGTTGGCGATCAGCAGCAGTCTTCAAGGCCTTGCGTTAAGCCTGCCGCAGCCGCTGAACAAGCCAGCTGATACAGCGCTTGTTCTACGATATGACAACTCATTGGTGCGAGAGTCGCTGACAGAAGGTCGCAAACTGCACGACCAGCTCGTTCTGGAGTTGGGCAGCTTGGTCTCGGTGAGGTATTTGCGCGACGTCTCCGGTGACAACCCGCGCGTGATCCGGGGACGCATTGGAGTTGGCTTGGCCGCGGGCGAATCCATTGCGTCCAACGATGACCCTGGCGTTGCGGCCAACATCAATTTTGCTGAACTCGATCTGGACGCTTGGGAGCGTTTGCTCGAAGGCTCAGAAAGGGCTGCTCAGTCGGCTACTGCGGCAGCACCCTCCAATGTGGTGGGCCTATCGCCGCAGACACAGAGCTACTTGCCGTCGATCATGGCAATTCGCGCGCGAGAGCTTACGCTCCAGGGGCGAACGCTGAATAACGTGGTGGTCGGAGGATCGCGTGAAGATCTGGCATGGCGTGCAAACCTGGATGCAAGGGAGCTTAGCGGCTATGTAGAGTACCGCCAACCCAGCGCAAACAGTGCTGGCCGGGTTTATGCGCGTTTGTCGCGTTTGTCGCTCGCTGCCGCCGCGGTCTCAGATATCGAAGCAACCCTCGATCAACAGCCCACAACGATCCCTTCGTTGGACATTGTGGTGGAAGACTTGGAGCTCAGGGGGCGTCGATTAGGGCGTGTTGAGGTAGAAGCCTTGAACCGTGAATCAGGTGGCGTGCGTGAGTGGCGTTTGTCAAGATTGAATGTGGGTCTACCCGAAGCGCAGTTTAGTGCGACAGGAAACTGGGCCTTGGTTGGCGCAAGCCAGCCAGGGCCGCGCAGTTCGCGGGCAGAGCGGCGGCGAACGGCACTTAACTTCAAGCTGGATATGGTTGACTCTGGCGAACTTCTCAAACGTTTTGGACAAGATAAGGTCATCGCTCGCGGCAAAGGCCGAATGGAGGGGCAGATTGCCTGGATGGGCGCTCCATGGGCGCTTGACTATCCAACCATGAGTGGCGGGTTCAGCATCAATGTCGAAAGCGGTCAGTTTCTCAAGGCAGATCCGGGCATCGCCAAACTGTTGGGTGTACTCAGTCTGCAATCGCTGCCACGTCGCCTTGCATTGGATTTCCGAGATGTCTTCACTGAGGGGTTTCAGTTTGATTTTATTCGGGGTGACGTCAAGATCGAGCAGGGCATCGCGTTTACAAATAACTTGCAGATGAAGGGCGTGAATGCAGCAGTACTGATGGAGGGCAATGCCAGCATCGCACGCGAGACGCAGGATCTTAAGATCGTGGTGGTGCCAGAAATCAATGCGGGCACAGCGTCGCTGGTGGCGACGGCGATTAACCCCGCGATCGGCTTAGGTAGCTTCTTGGCGCAACTTATCCTGCGGCGACCCATGATAGAGGCGGCTACTCAAGAGTTTCAAGTGACTGGCAGTTGGCAGGAGCCTCAGGTGGTGCGCGTCAAGCGAAATGCCGCAGGACCTTTGGTGAGCCCAAGCGACACCGCAGCAGAACCCGGAGGATCCAAGCCATGAAAGTTGCTGCATTGCAAATGGTATCTGGCACAGATGCAAGCATCAACCTATCAAACGCGCTTGAGTTGATAGCGATTGCTGCTGATCAAGGCAGTGAACTACTCGTCTTGCCGGAGTATTTTTGTCTGCTCGGCGCGCGCGACACCGACAAGCTAATGATTGCCGAGCGCCCCGGAGACGGACCGCTGCAGGAGGCTATGAGCCGTGCGGCGCGTCAGCTAGGGGTGTGGATTGTTGCTGGGACGATACCGCTGCTCAGTGATCAGCTTGGTCGGGTCTTTAACAGCTGTTTGGTGTTCGATCCCGCGGGCCAGCAAGTGGCTCGGTACGACAAAATCCATTTGTTTGCTTTTAACAATGGACGCGAGAGCTACGACGAGTCTCGCACTCTTGTGGCAGGCCATAAGAGAGAGGCGTTTGATCTGACAGCACGTTATGGTACGCGTTGGAAGGTCGGTCTTTCGATCTGTTATGACCTTCGATTTCCTGAGCTGTACCGCGGTCTTTGTGCCGACGTGTTGCTCGTACCCAGCGCGTTTACCCACACCACCGGACAGGCGCACTGGGAGACATTGCTGCGAGCACGTGCCATTGAAAATCAAGCCTATGTGCTCGCACCCGCCCAAGGAGGTCTGCATGCCAATGGGCGGCGCACGTGGGGGCACTCTATGGTGATCGATCCATGGGGCGAGATTTTGGCCCAGCAAGACACCGGTTCAGGCGCGATCATCGCGCAACTTGACTTTGAGGCCATGCAGCAACGCCGTAGCGAGTTGCCGGCCCTTGCGCATCGTAGAACTGAGTTATGACGATACGTGCGTTGGTGGGCACAAGTTTCAAGAGTATTCGAATGCGTGTCCCAGCGCGGCGAACCAGCCTTTGGCTGGCATTGCTGGCATTGGTCATGGGCCTGCTCGTTACGCTGATTTGGCTGGCAGGCCGCTATGAGGCCAACCAGCTTCAGACGCGTGCTGATCGAGATGCTCAAGATGCTGCCAATGATGTACGTGCTGGGCTGACGCGCAACGTACAAAGCATCCAGGCTTTGCGGCCAAGCGCGCCGCAATGGGGTCTCGATGCCAATGAGTTGTTGCGCGGCCGACGCGAGCTGATTGCGCTAGAGTGGCGCGACAGTGGTTTTCGCCTGCTGAGTGCTGCACAAAGCCCATATGTGGTGCATAGCTTGGGTGGAACATCGAGCAGCCCGCGTGATATTGCTTTTGGCGATCTGCAGCTGGCGTGTGAACGAGCGAGGCGGCAGAGTTCGCCAGTGTATGCACCGAGCCACTTCTCTCCGGCGACAGCAGGTCAAGGCTTAGAGTTGATGGAGTTATGCACGCCATTGCAGCAAGGGGGCCAAATACAAGGCTACTTCGTTGCCGTGTATGCCTTGCAACCACTTATTTTGGAGATGATTGGCGCTGGCGTTCTTCGCGGTCAAGAAGTTTCATTCACCGAACCCGACGGAACGCGCCTTGCTATTCAAGGCACGGCGAGGCGAAGTGGTCGAATGTTCAGCGGGCAACAACTGCTGGACTTGCCTGGCAACACCTTGGTTGTGCGCGTGGACAGTTGGCGTGTTGCGCCAGACCTCTTCCCCAATGTGTTGACCGCGGTGGTGACTTTCATGTCCGTCGCGCTTGTCGGGGTGTTGTTTCTACTCGGACGAGACATTAACCGCCGGCTGCGCGCTGAGCGTGATCTGGCCGATGCGCTTGCTTTTCGCAAGGCAATGGAAGACTCATTGGTTACCGGCCTAAGGGCGCGCGACATGCAAGGCTGCGTCAGTTATGTGAATCCCGGATTCTGTGCAATGACTGGCTTTAGCGCCAATGAGTTGCTTGGTCAAAAGGCTCCCATGCCGTACTGGCCTCCGGAACTGGTTGACGAGTATCAGAAGCGTCAAGCCGTGCGTTTGTCGGGTAGCTCAGCTGCTCGCGAGGGCTATGAGTCCGTGTTCATGGGTAAAGACGGTGCCCGTTTCCCGGTTCTTGTGTTTGAAGCGCCGTTGATTGATGCCTCGGGGAACCAAACTGGGTGGATGTCGGCGATTGTGGACATAAGCGAGCAACGCAGGATGGAGGAGCTTTCGCGTGCCTCGCAAGAGCGTCTGCAAGCCACTGCGCGTCTAGCAACGATGGGTGAAATGGCATCTTTGCTGAGCCATGAGCTCAATCAGCCGTTGGCAGCGATTTCCAGCTACGCCACAGGCACGGTGAACATGCTCAAACACGCAAGCAGCTTACCGGCGCATGATGTCGCCCATGCCTTGACGCGAATCGTCGAACAGGCTGAGCGCGCGGGCAAGGTTATCAAATCCGTTCATGATTTTGTTCGGCGGCGCGAGAGCCGGCATGAGAGCGTGCACCCGCAGGCTCTGTTTGACGCTGTGATGCCGCTGGTGAATTTGCACGCCCGCAAGCTGGTTGTGCAGGTGAGTTTGCATGGTCTTGAAGGCTTACCTGCCGTACGGGTTGATCGCACGATGGTCGAGCAAGTCTTGCTTAACCTTGCTCGAAACGCGATTCAATCGATGGCGGCAGCACCCATGGTAGAACGACAATTGCACATCCAAGTACGCCAATTGAATAGCATGCCGCAATGGCTTGAGTTTTCAGTTGCGGACTTCGGACAAGGCATTAACGATGAGACGGCCAACCAGCTCTTCACCCCGTTCTTCTCCACGCGCCCCGATGGTATGGGCCTTGGCTTGAGCTTATGCCGCACGGTAGTGGAGCAGCATGGGGGCACACTGCGATTTGAAGCAAATCAACTCCACGGGACAGTTTTTATCTTTACGCTACCTGTGGCCAACACGAATTTCAAGTCAACTTAGTTTGTGGCAGACTGCCATCATGAGCAACCCCCTTGATTCATTGGTCTACGTTGTGGACGATGACGCTGGCGTCCGCGATGCCTTGTCGTGGCTGCTGCGTTCTCGCAGGCTGCTTCACGAGGGCTACGCGAATGCAGAGGAGTTCTGGGCGCAGATTCATCAAGGGATGCCAGCTCAAGCCAGTTGCATTCTTCTTGATGTTCGAATGCCCGGGATGAGTGGCCTAGCCCTGTTTGAGCAGCTTTTAGCCTTACCTTGGAAAGAGGCATTGCCCGTGATTTTTCTCACCGGGCATGCCGATGTGCCCACTGCGGTGGATGCGGTCAAGCGTGGAGCCTTTGATTTTTGCGAGAAGCCGTTCTCTGACAATGCTTTGGTCGATCGCATTGAGCATGCGCTGAAGCGGAGCGCCAGTGCGCTTGCTGAGCTTAGAAGCCGCGAAAAAATGCGCCTACTCCTTTCAGAGTTGACTGACCGCGAGCGTGAAGTTATGCGCTTGGTCACCCAGGGGTTGCCGAACAAACTCATTGCGGATCAACTAGATATCAGCGTTCGCACTGTGGAAGTTCACCGCGCAAGGGTTTTTGACAAGATGGGTGTGAAATCAGCCGTTGAGTTGGCCAATTTACTGCAATCACTTTGAGATGACCTTGGTCAGGCGCTTTGAATTATGGCGCTCTACGCTTGACCTGAGAGCGCCTCGGACGCTTTGCCCTTGCAAAACGGCGAAGTGCCAAAACGCCGGTTACCGCCGCTAAGAGGACGAGCCAAGCCGCGTGATCCGCGCCACCCCCACCGCTGTTGGACACGGGTGCGATGCTCGTGAAATCTAGATCAGCGAAGCCTGTTCTTCCCAGGCTGTCGGTTACGGTCAGGCGGAACACAAAGCGATCTTCGAAGTTTGGCAAAACCACTTGAGCAATGGCGTTGGTCGCGTTGTTAAGCACGGCAATGGAGCCGGTGAGCTGGGACCAGCGATAGCTGGCGATCGTCGATGTGCCAACGGCCGCGCTGCTTTGGCCATTCAGCTGAAGTGAGGCGCCTGTTGCAGGGACCGGTACTGGTGCGATCAATGCAGCGGGTGCATATGCTGAAAGTGCCGCCGCTGTGGGGTCCAATAAGCCGGCGCCACATAACGTCGCCGTGCAGTTACAAGCGACTTGGTTTCTCATGCTGCAGCTCGGATATCCCGCGACAAATACGTGCGGCCCCGCCGCCGCCTTCAGTCGACTGACTAGCGCATCAGGCATGAGTGCGGGGTTGATTGCCAACATCAGAGAGGCCGCGCCTGCCGCCAGGGGCGCCGAGAAGCTTGTTCCAGATTTGTGACCGTAAGAATCAGCGCCGGGCCCTTGTGCGCCTGCGTTGTCAGTCGAAAGGATTTGCGTGGTCAGCGGAAATATTGATCCGTCACCACCCGGAGCCATCACTGCCATCGTGCTGCCAATGTAGGAATAGCTGGTTTTCAATCCGTTGGCCTGAGCCGCACCTACGGCCAATACGCCTCGGCAATCGGCGGGTCGCTTAAGTTGCATGTTGTCACCGGAACCCTGAGAGTTGCCGGCTGCGACAACCAACAATGCGCCAACAGTAGCCATTTCGTCAATTACACTTTGATAGCTGGACGAGCAAGGCTGGTCGCCGCCAAAACTCAAGTTGACGATTCGTGCTGGGTTGGGGTTAGCGGGAACGCCCGGGACAGGCAGCCCGACGGCCCACCGAATGCCGTCCAAGATATCCGACAGCAATGCCCCGCACTTACCCGAAACACGCACAGGCAGGATGCGTGCATTCCAGTTCATGCCCGTCACGCCGAGTGCGTTATTGCTTGCCGATGCGATTTGCCCCGCGATGAAGGTGCCATGCCACAGGCTGTCGGAAATTTCGCAACCAGCGAACAAAGCCGACTGGCGCTCAATAGCAGTCACCCAGTCACCCGGGTCAGACGCGTCTGCGTCTCGCCCGTCGCCGTCGTTGGCGTTGGCGACATCTTCAATAAAGTCGTACCCCGGCACGAGCCGTCCCGCGAGGTCGGGATGTCCGTAACGAACGCCCGTATCGACAACGGCAACCGTCACTGCCGTCCCAGTTGTGACGCTCCATGTGCGAGTCATGTTCAGTGCTGCCGCATTTGCGGCTAAGGCGCTCGAGCTCAGGTGCCATTGTTGGGCAAATAGCGGATCGTTAGGGGTGCTCATCGGCCGCAAGCGGACATTGGGTTCAACTGAGGCGACATCAGGATGCAAGCGAAGGCGCCGCATAGTGTCTTCAAGCTCCGTGCCCTGAAGGGCGTGCGCAAAACGCATCAACCGATGCTCGCCACTCAGATGCCTGTGAGAAAAGGAAACAATGCCTGCGCCTTGGCGCACGACAGACATGCGCTCCTGTGCGGCAAGTTCGCGACCGGCTGGATCGGCGCTAGGTAGCTCCCGGGAACCCAGCCCCTTCACTGCCGGTTTCAGCTGAACGATCAGTCCATGGGCAACGATATTAGTTTGCGCGAGCGCGGAGAGCACCGGCAAACAAAAAGCAATCAAGAGCAAAAGAAAACGGCGCATACCACTTTGTAGCATGCGCCGCTGGGTTTGTGCCGCCTATCGAGGCAGATTTACCAATCCGTTACCGCCCTGCAACCACTCGTGCCATCTCCAAACATTTGTTGGAATAACCCCACTCGTTGTCATACCAGCTCACGACCTTTACGAAGGTGCTGTCTAGCGCAATGCCGGCATCCGCGTCAAACACGCTGGTGCACACTTCCCCTCTGAAATCGGTGGCGACGACTTTGTCTTCGGTGTAGCCGAGCACGCCTTTGAGCGCGCCTTGGCTTTGCGCTTTCATTTCCGCGCAGATCTCAGCGTATGTAGCTGGATTGTTCAGCTCAACGGTAAGGTCAACGACCGATACATCACTGGTAGGCACGCGAAAAGCCATGCCGGTGAGCTTTTTGTTGAGCTCAGGAATCACCACGCCGACCGCTTTGGCTGCGCCGGTCGACGACGGAATGATGTTTTCGAGAATGCCGCGGCCGCCGCGCCAGTCCTTGTTCGATGGGCCGTCCACGGTTTTTTGCGTTGCCGTGGCGGCGTGAACAGTCGTCATCAGGCCGCGCTTGATACCCCATTTGTCGTTGAGTACTTTTGCCACGGGTGCGAGGCAGTTGGTCGTGCAACTGGCATTGGAGATGATGGCTTGCCCAGCATAGGTCTTGTGGTTCACGCCATAAACGAACATGGGCGTGTCGTCTTTGGAGGGTGCAGAAAAGATCACTTTCTTTGCACCAGCCGCCAAGTGTTTCTCGCCAGCTTCTTTCGTCAGGAAAAGGCCAGTGGCTTCCAGCACAACGTCAGCGCCCACTTCATTCCATTTTAGGGCGGCGGGGTCTTTTTCAGCCGTCAAACGAATGCGTTTGCCGTTCACCACCAAAGTGCCACCGTCGACCGAGACTTCACCCTTAAAGCGGCCGTGCACGCTGTCATAAGTGAGCATGTACGCCAGGTAGTCAGGCTCAAGCAGATCGTTGATGCCCACGATCTCAATGTCTGAGAAATTCTGCATTGCTGCACGAAACACCATGCGCCCAATGCGTCCGAACCCGTTGATACCCAGTTTAATCGTCATGAAAAGTCTCCTAGAAAAACAAAATCAACGCCTCTTGGCAAGCACCGCGCGAGCTGTGTCGGCAACGTTTTGAGCGGTGAAGCCAAAGTGTTTGAAAAGAACGGGCGCAGGCGCCGATTCGCCGTAGGTATCGATGCCAACGACTGCTGCGCAGCCGTATTTCCACCATCCATCAGTCACGCCCATTTCCACAGCCACGCGCGGCAGATCGCTGGGCAGAACAAGGGCTTTGTACATCGCGGTTTGGCGGTCAAATGTTGTGGTGCTTGGCACGGAGACGACCCGGGCCGCTATCTTCTGCGCAGCAAGCAGTTTTTGCGCATCCATTGCCAGCCCGACTTCCGAGCCAGAGGCCATGAGCACAACTTGGACTCTTTTCTTCAGACCAACGTCTGCGGGTTCGGAGAGCACATACGCGCCTTTGTCGATGTTGTCCGCAGTTTGTTTTGGCAAATACGGCAAATTTTGACGTGATAGCAAGAGCGCAGTCGGACGGGTGGTGTTCGCCAGAGCCGTTGCCCAAGCAATCGCTGTTTCCAGCGTGTCTGCAGGGCGCCACACGTCGAGATTCGGGATCAAACGCAGGCTGGCGGCATGCTCGACCGACTGGTGCGTCGGGCCGTCTTCGCCCAGGCCAATCGAATCGTGCGTGAATACATGAATCACGCGCTGCTTCATGAGCGCCGCCATGCGGATGGCGTTGCGGCTGTAATCGCTGAACGTGAGGAAAGTGCCGCCATAGGGAATGAAACCGCCATGCAGTGCCACGCCATTCATGATGGCGGCCATACCGAACTCGCGCACACCATAGTTGATGTGGCGACCGAGCTTGCCTTCTGCATCGCGCTTCACATCGCCAGCGAGATCGATGCGCAACGCGGGTGTGGATTTGGTGTTGGTGAGGTTGGAGCCGGTCAAATCGGCACTGCCGCCGAGCATTTCAGGCAGAGCGGCGGTGAACGCTTCGAGCGCGAGCTGGCTGGCTTTGCGGCTGGCCACGGTCTCTGCCTTTTGATGGGTGGCCGACAAGGTCTCGGCCACAATCTTGGAAAACCCTTTGGGTAACACGCCTGCCATGCGGCGCGTGAATTCCGAGGCCTGTTCAGGAAAAGCCGCTGCATAAGCGGCGAACTTCGTGTTCCAAGCGGTTTCCGCAAGCTGACCGGAGCTTTTAGCATCCCATGCGGCATAGACGTCTTGAGGAATCTCAAACGGCGCATGGCTCCAGCCTAGCGCTTCGCGTGTGAGCTTGATTTCTTCTCCACCTAGCGGCTCGCCATGCGCTTTGGCGGTGTTGGCGCGGTTGGGGCTGCCTTTGCCGATGTGGGTTTTGCAAATGATCAGCGTGGGCTGGGTCGCGGATTTCTTCGCATCCGCAATCGCCCTGCTCACGGCCTTTGCATCATGGCCGTCAATCGGTCCGATCACACTCCACTGATAAGCCTTGAAACGGCCAGCGACATCATCCACGTACCAAGGCGCGACTTGGCCATCGATGGAGATGCCGTTGTCGTCATACAGCGCGACAAGCTTGTTGAGCTTCCAGGCGCCGGCAAGCGCGCAAGCCTCGTGCGAGATGCCTTCCATCATGCAGCCATCGCCAAGGAAGGTGTAGGTGAAATGGTTGACGATGTTGTGGCCGGGTTGATTGAACTCAGCAGCCAGCAGCTTCTCTGCGAGCGCCATACCCACAGCATTCGTGATGCCTTGTCCTAGAGGCCCCGTGGTGGTTTCTACGCCGGGGGTGATGCCCGCCTCGGGGTGACCCGCGGTCTTGCTGTGCAGTTGGCGGAAATTCTTGAGCTCTTGCATCGGCAGGTCATAGCCCGTGAGATGCAAGAGCGAATAAATCAGCATCGAGCCGTGCCCGTTGGAGAGCACGAAGCGGTCGCGGTTGGCCCACTGTGGGTTCGTCGGGTTGTGGCTCAGATGCTCGCCCCATAAGGCGACTGCAATATCGGCCATGCCCATAGGCGCACCGGGATGGCCGGAATTGGCGGCTTGGACAGCGTCCATCGACAGGGCACGGATGGCGTTGGCCATTTGTTGGGTGTTTGCGCTCATGGGAGGGGACGAATGGGTTAAAGATGGGGGAAACCCCCAATTTTAGCGGGCTGGCGGTGGCCTGGACGAAGGATGAGCGTCGTAACGGTTACGAGCTACCATCTCCTCATGATTTCTTCACAAGCATCACAAGCACCGCTCGCCCAAGCCATGATCTTGGCAGCCGGCCGCGGCGAGCGCATGCGGCCGCTGACAGACGCCTGCCCAAAACCCTTGCTGCTGCTGCGCGGAAAACCCTTGATGCAGTGGCACATGGAGTCTTTGCTGCGCGAAGGCTTCGCACAACAGCTCGTCAATACCGCATGGCTTGGCGAGCTGATCGAGGCTTATTTTTTAGACGAAAACAATAGATTGGCCCCGAAAATACTGCGCGAAACGCTATTAATTCAGGAGCATGTGGGCGCCACATGGCAATTGCAGTTTTCTCATGAAGGCCGAGATTTTGGCGGCGCTTTAGAAACCGCGGGCGGTATCTGCCGCGCTTTGCCGCGCTTGGCCAACGTATTTTGGGTGGTCGCCGGCGATGTGTTTATGCCGCAGTTTAAATTTAGCCCTGCGGCTTACCAGCGGTTCGAACAAAGCACTGCCTTGGCCCATCTCTGGCTGGTGCCCAACCCGCCGCACAATCTGCGTGGTGATTTCGGTTTATCTCTCGATGGCCAGGCGCTCAATCTTTCCAAAGATGCTGGCCATATGCTCTACACCTTCAGCACGGTCGCCCTCTACAAAAAAGCTTTCTTCGCTCCACCTTTTTGCGACATCCCCGCAGGCAACCCGCAAGGCATCAAAATTGCACTCGCGCCTCTCTTGCGCGCCGGCATGGATGCGGGCAAAGTGAGCGCGAGCCTCTACCAAGGCGAATGGACGGATGTCGGCACACCCGAGCGCCTCGCGCAACTCAATGTCGCGGCATAGCAAGCTCTCTCAAAACACGGGACAATGAAGCCATGAATACGATCTCTCACCACGCCATTTACTCCGAGCGGCGCGCCCGTGTGGCCGCCCAGCTCGGCAAGGACGCCATTGCCATCGTTCCCACTGCTTCGGAGCACGCACGTAACCGCGATACAGGCTATTTGTATCGTCACGACAGCTATTTCTATTACCTGACCGGCTTCAAGGAGCCCGGCGCCACGCTGCTGATTGAATCTGACGGCACGTCCACCTTGTTTTGTCAGCCCAAAGACATGGAGCGCGAGATTTGGGATGGCTATCGGCTTGGCCCCGAAGCTGCTCCCGGCTTCCTCGGCCTGCAAGCCGCGCATGCCAACACCGAGCTGGCCACGCAATTGCCCAAGCTGCTTGAGAACCGCGCCACGGTTTGGTATCCGTTTGCCATCCATTCCGGCTTAGAAAGCCAGGTGGACGGCTGGCTGCAAAAGGTTCGCGCTCGCGTGCGCTACGGTGCGCTCTGCCCCGAGAGCCAGCGCGATCTGTGCAGCATTCTGGACGAGATGCGCCTCGTGAAAGATGCGCATGAGATCGACATCATGCGCAAAGCCGCCGAGATTTCAGCAAAAGCGCACATCCGCGCCATGCAGCTTTCTGCCCGCATGTTGAAAGACGGTCAAGACCTGCGCGAATACCATTTAGACGCCGAGCTCTTGCATGAATTTCGCCGCCATGGCAGCGAATACCCCGCCTACGGCAGCATCGTCGCTGGCGGCGCCAATGCCTGCGTGCTGCATTACCAAGCGGGTGACGCAAAAATCAACAACGGCGATCTCGTCTTGATCGACGCCGGCTGCGAGCTGCACGGCTACGCGAGCGACATCACCCGCACTTTCCCCGCCAACGGCCAATTCACCGCGCCACAGCGCGAGCTCTATGAGATCGTGTTAGCCGCCCAAGAAGCCGCCGTCTCTGCCACCAAGCCCGGCATGCGCTTTATCGATCCCCACGAAGCCGCCGTCAAAGTACTCGCCCAAGGCATGCTCGACGTGGGTCTGCTCAGCACAGACAAACATGGCAGCCTGCAAGACGTCATCGAGAAACGCGCCTACTTCCCCTTCTACATGCACCGCACCGGCCACTGGCTCGGCATGGACGTGCACGACTGCGGGGGCTACAACGAACTCAGTGAACTCAACAACTCCACCGAGCGCAAAGACCCCTTAAGCGGCGAGCTCATCAAAAACCGCCCCAGCCGAATCCTGCAGGGTGGCATGGTGCTAACCATTGAGCCCGGCATCTACGTCCGCCCCGGTGCTGGCGTACCTGAGAAGTTTCACCACATCGGGATTCGGATTGAGGATGATGCGGTGGTGAATGCGAAGGGCTGCGAGTTGATGTCGCGAGGCGTACCAGTGGCATCAGCTGACATTGTGAGCTTGATGACAAAATAAAAACGAGCCCAAAGAGGGTTCGTTAACTTAAGGCATAGAGTTTTCGCACGCAGTTGGTTGCGTCAAACCTGTTTGCATTTATTCTTGACCTGGGCGGTATCGATTGCCTCAACCTCACCCTTGAGTCGGGCAACATCGCCTTCATGGTCGCCTGACAACTTACTAAAAGGGATACCGAGAAGAAATACGCCGGCAGCATCCGTGTTGGCTTTGGAATCTTG